>JAZKBX010000326.1:0-9037 GCA_040388455.1 Bacteroidota bacterium | reverse complement strand
ATGGTAGGAGCCTTTGTGAATGGCGATTGCCGAGGTGTTGCATACACAAATAGTATAGTTAGCGGAAAGAATTTGGCTTATTTATTAATCAATAGCAACAGTGCTTCAGGTGAAACTGTATTGTTGAAATACTACGATGCAGCAGGTGATATAGTTTATGAATGCAAAGAAAGCATCGTGTTTTCCGACAATGCGAGCGTTGGCAATAATAACAATCCATTTAATGTAAGGAATAATGATGCACCCACCGCATTGTCATTATCCAATTCAATTATTCCTGAAAATTACACCATTGGAACTAATGTAGCCACATTGAGTACACTTGATTCAGATTTAGGCGATACACATACTTACACGCTGGTTACTGGCAACGGGTCAATTGACAATTCCAAATTTTTAATATCCGGAAATCAATTGGTCTTAAATGTAGTGGTTAATTTTAATCTCCAGGATACCATACTTGTTCGATTTAAAGTGACGGATAACCTTGGGTGCTACTTCGAAAAAGAATGCATTCTTCAGGTAGTAAATGTTAATGATGCACCAACTGCAATCATGCTTTCTGATACAAGCCTTTATGAGAATTCGTTGAATCCTATCGTTGGATCTTTTTCAGCATTAGATGTGGATGCAAATGAAACATTTACATACTCTTTAGTTGTTGGTGCCGGAAATACTGATAATGCTAATTTCTCAATAAGTGGAACTAATTTGAATTTTATTGGGACTGCTAATTACGAAGTGAAAAATACGTACTCGATACGTTGTCGTGTAACGGATTTGGGAGGATTGTTTTTTGAGAAAATTTTTACAATTATCGTAAAAAATGTGAATGATAATCCAACTAATCTACTATTGAGTAACAACAAAGTTTTTGAAAATGAACCAGCAAATCAGTTTGTAGCAAAGATTTCTACCATTGATCAGGACATAAATGATGTGTTCTCTTATACGTTTGCAAATATTGGTACGAATAACAATACAAGCTTTGCTATCTCGAATGATACCTTAACAGCCAATCAGTTATTTGATTTTGAAACCAAAAACAGTTATGTTGTTTACTTAACCACTACTGATTCTGCTGGTCTGTCTTTTACAAAATCATTTACCATATTAATTAAAGATACCCTTGATGCGCCTACAGATATGATGATCAGTAATGCAGGTGTTTCTGAAAATGCTGCTTTCAAAACATTCGTTGGAAAGTTAACAACTGTTGATGCTAATTCTCCCGGCCCAAATGTATATGTATATTCCTTAATATCGGGGACGGGAAGTGCTGATAACAGCAGCTTTATGGTGAGTAATGATTCAATTTATTCACAAGGAATGTTTGATTTTGAAACGAAAAACTTTTACAATATACGTGTAAAAACTACATTGGTTAATAATATGTTCCTTGAAAAACCGATTGTAATTAACGTTATGGATGAAATTGATACAGTACAAAATATTCTATTAAGCAATAATACTGTCAATGAAAACAATGTAAGTGGTATTCAAGTAGGCATATTATCAAGTGTTTCACAAGATAACGGTGGATTGTTTACTTATAATTTAGTAAGTGGAGCAGGTTCCACTGATAATGCATTGTTTGCCGTTAATGGTGATCAGTTAAGCTTTATTGATACTGCCGATTTTGAATTACTTAATACCTATTCAGTTCGAATCAGCTCAACTAATGGCTTAGGTCAGTCATTTGAAAAAGTATTCACAATTAACGTGTTGGATATAAATGACAATCCCACAAATATTGCCTTGTCGAACGATACATTAACAGAAAATGCAGGCTCGAATTTTTATATTGGTGATTTCACAACAACCGATCAGGATACCTGGGACAGCTTTACTTATACCTTTGATAACTCAACGTTGAATGACAATACGGATTTTACACTTTTAACTACGGGAAAAATATTTGCTACACAATCATTTGATTTTGAAACAAAAAAAATATTCACGCTAAGTATTAAGTCTACCGATATTGGTGGACTGTCGTTTGTAAAACAATTTACCGTTTATGTGGCGGATACGAATGAAGTACCAAGCGCTTTAAATTCCTCAATTCTCGAAGTTTTTGAAAATTTATCTTCAGGAGCTATAGTTGGATCATTTACAACAACAGATGTTGACACACTGGATATTGCAACATATAGCTTAGTTAGTGGTGTTGGTTCAACTGATAATAGTTCATTTACTATTTCTAACAATCAATTGTTGAGTACCAACGTGTATAATTACGAACTACAAGATCAATACAACATTAGAGTTAGAACTACCGACAATGGAGGTTTATACATTGAAGCAGCTTTTGTTGTAGCAATACTTGATATCAATGAAGAACCCACTTTGATAACACTTTCCATAGATACAATTTCTGAAAACAATGTTGATTCAAGTGTTGTTTGCTCGCTCACTACCACAGACCAAGAAGGGGGCAATAATTTTGTTTACACTTTAGTTGCAGGTTCCGGAAGTGCCGATAATGCAGCGTTTGGAATTGCTGGAAATAAATTGTTGTTACTGAACCCTGCCAATTTTGAGGTTAAGAATACTTACAATGTCCGCATCAAAACCACTGATATTTCTGGCGGTTCTTTGGAGATGCCATTCACCATTTTTATAAGGGACATTAACGAACAACCTGAAATTGATATTGCTGATTACACCGTTTCTGAGGCAGCACTTATTGGTAACAGTTTTGGTACAATAACTGTTTCGGAATTGGATAGCAATCAAACACAAAAGTTTAGCATCATAAGCACTGCTGTCCCTTTTGGAATAGACTCAGTAAGCGGCATTCTTCGTTTAATAAACACAGTTGATTACGAAATTCAAAAAGAATATAGAATACTTGTTGTTACAGCAGATGATGGAATACCTTCACGTGGCGACACTGCATTAATTAAAATAAGTGTTTTAGATGCCATTGAAGAAAACGGATTCTTTCCTTCTGTTGATTTTGTATCTCCAAACAGAGATGGGAAAAATGATTTTTGGCAAATTACAAATGTCGATTTATATAAAGATTTCAGTTTAAATATTGCTGATCAAAACGGACAAATAGTGTACAAAATTGAGTCGAATTATCAGAATGATTGGGACGCATATTTAAACGAAAATGCACTTCCAACTGGCAATTACTATTATGTGTTTGCAAATCCGAATACCGGTAGACTTTATAAAGGAATCATTACCGTAGTAAAGTAAATTTGAAAGACATTCATTTCAAAAAACAATGATTACAAAAAAATTAAATTATTTACACATGAAATTTCTTAATAAAATAATAGTTGGATTAATAGTATTATCAGCGCTGACCTCCAATGCACAGGATTTATCAATGGATTACTATTCATTTTTATATAATAAGTATAATATTAATCCGGCATTTTGTGCAAAAGACGATAAGTTATCAGCTATTTTAAATGTTCGACAAAGATCCGGTTTATCCTCTAACAATTCAATGTTTGGGATTAAGGGCCTATTGAGTGACAACCAAGGATTGGGTGCGCGTGTTATTTCTGATAATCGTGGTGCATTTCAGGTCTTAAAGGCGGATGCGACTTACGGATACAAATTGAAGGCAAGTGATAATCAAAATGTTTACTTTGGCTTATCCGCAGGATTAACAAGTAAATCACTTAATAAATCAAAAATCAAAAACTATGATCAATTAGACCTTTCTGATCCTGCATTAGAAACATCTAATTTAAAATCAAACTTGTTTTCGGCAGGTGCTGGTTTGATCTATGATTTTAAAGCATTTGAGTTTTCTATTAGTGCTCCTCAATTAGTAGAAAGTTCACAGAAAATCAGTTCGAATACGATTTTTATAACAAATTATAAATTCGCTGTAAGCACAGATGTCTCCATCACTCCTGAATTGTTTTACTTTAACCTACCTGTAGTGAAAAACTATGGAGGGGTTCAAGTGAAAGGAGATTATAAAAATATTGTTTGGGCACAAATGGGTTATCAAACAAACTCGGCCTTTAACCTTGCTTTAGGCGTAAAATTTAATATTTTCGAAGTGGCTTACGGATATATGGCAGCAAATAATTTAATGAAAAATTTGTCAGGTGGAACACATGAAGTTCTTCTTAAAATTCGAATTGCAAATAAAAGTCAAAACGATTTCGCTACAGATAAAACTACAAACATTGATAAAAGCCAAAACGTTTTTTTTGAACCTAAAAAGGCAGATGCTGATATTAGCGGCTACACAAATCGATTAAATTCCATTATTGATAAATTGAATGAATTAACAGCTATTGATTCAAATGTTTCGAAAGCAGAATTGAAAATTCAATTAGAATTACTCCGAGATGAATTAAAACAAATATCCAACAGCAGTTTCACTTCCGAAGATCCTGAAACATTGGAGAAAAAATTAATTCTTATAGAAGGGAAAATTCAACAAATTGAAAACTCCATAAAAGGTAAATAATGAAACTACTTACCTTGATACTATTATTTATTCCTATCAGCATTTTCGCACAAGCGGATAAAGGGCGTTTGGAAAAAAATATGACTCGTGTTCCTATAACTGTTTTCCAACCAACTGATCAAGAGCTTTTGCAAAAAAAAAATAAGGATCGCGTTGATTCTCTGCTTAAACGTGTTGACAAAGCGGCAAGTGATATTAAGCAAATGCAACAGGAGGAAAACATTCGCCATGCAGATTCTTTGATCATTGTTGTTGATCGTTTAGCAAACAGATTAAACGGAAATCAAACACCAACAGATAACGCTGTGTTAAAAACAGCGGATAGCACAATTTCAAAAGCAGCGGATGTAAAACACTATTATATTGTTATTGGAGTGTATGCAAATCGAAAATTGGCAGAACAAAACAAAATTTTTCATAAATTCAATGAGGCAGAAGTTGTGAAATCCCGTGGAGGTAAATATTATTATTTGGGTATACCCTTTATGGATGGCACAAGAATACAAAAGGGTGTAGAAAAGTATAGGACAAAAAACAAATGCGATGCCTGGTGGGTAAGGCTGTAAAAAGTACTTGGTTTTGTGAAAAAACAGAATTTAATAATATTCAATGAATTAAACAATTCATACGCATTTGAGAGCTTGAAGGTCTGGTATCTCAAAACGGAAATATCAGCCCAAAAGACGTAACTTTTGTTTTCAAATCCATGATAAAAATTTCTGTTTATGCTTTTTCGGTCTAAATTCCAATTTTACTATCCTTTAAAGTAGGAATAAGCAACGGTGCAATTTTGCCAATTGGTTCATATAACAACGATCCTTTTTTCGCTTCGAATGAAATAACCGGATAACTTTTTTCAATCGCAGTCAAAACGAAAATTACCACACTCATCACTAAAGCAAATTTTAAGGAACCAAAGATGGCTCCACCGATCTTATTGATGGCACCTAATGCCATCCCTTCAACCATGCGCTGTATGAGCTTTGCAATAAAATATACAACGATAACAATTATTAAAAAAGTAAGGGCAAAAGAAACTATTGGAAGATAAGGCGATTGCCAATTGAACCATCCGCTTATTTTGCCTGCCGAAAAATCCGAGAAACGAATGCCACCCCAAACGCCCAATCCAAAAGCAACCAAAGATGCCGCTTCAATTATTAAACCTTTTGTAAAGCCTTTATAAAGTCCCCATACTAATGGGATGCAAAGAATGATGTCGATATAATTCATAATAAAAGTTTTATTGTTTTTTGAAATAGAAGGCTGATAATCTTTATTCAGGGTAGTGAATGGATTAACAATTAATGGTTCAATTTCAATATCTTACTACAAAGGAAGGGCTTAATGTATTTAATATAATGTCCGACAAAAAAACTTATTAAAAAAGCATAGTTTAAACTTATTCTTATTCAGTTAATATATGCACATGCAATTTCTTACTTTTGTAAATTAAGAGAAAGTAACCAATCTGATACCCCCTATTTTGATTGACTATCAAATTGAATTAAGATAATTCAAAAATAATTGGCAAATATATTTAGCCCCGTGCAACTAATTAATTAAAAAGTTCATCAATACAGAAATAATATACTAAAAATAAAAATTATGAAAAAAAGGTACTATTTATTTGCAATTGCGATCAGCATATTTGCATTACAGGCTAAGGCCCAAACTCAGGGTGATATTACATTGGCACAGACACCTAATTTTATGCATGATCAGAATTCCTGCGTTTCATTTGGTCAGATGTATTATACAATTACAATAGCAAACTCCTTTTTAGGTGATACTGTTAAGATAATTGATGTGTACAATCAAACTCTTATTGATACTGCTACAAACTACGCAGGACAGAATCCATGGGTCATTTCATTTAATATTCCTGGGAATTACTATATGCCGGATGAGATTTTAAACAATGTGGCTGGTCCGGTTTTTTTACCGGGTACAATGACAAAAATTATTAATGTCCATTCATACTCTTCTCTTGACACCATGTATAATATCAATAATGATATTAATGGTTTTGTGAATAATCCATGTATGTATGGAGATGTTTCCGGAAAAGTTTACATTGATTATAACAGTAATTGTATATTTGACGGAACGGATGCTCCTTTACAGGCTATTGCTGTGGCTGGTGATGCAAATTTAGCCAGCCCATCTTCTTTTCCAAATTCGAGTTCTTCGGGTTATACGGATGGTAGCGGGATTTATAACCTGTCAGTTCAACAAACTTTTATGACAAATTACTCAGTTAAAATTCCCTCGAATTACCAATTTATTTTCCCCTCTACTTTATGTTCTCCTGCAATGTATTCTGGTACAACACTGCCTCAGACTAATTTTGATTTTTCATTACAGTGCACAAGCAATATAGATGTTCAGTGTTATGCTAATTCAATGGGAGTGGCCCGTCCCAATCAGGCTTTTTTTATGTACCCTTATGTTAGCAATACAGGTTGTGTTGCTGCTTCAGGAAAGTTGAAATTTGTTTTAGATAGCCGCGTGAATTATAATGCCGGATTAAGTTCAAATCCGGCAACTACAATAAGTGGAGATACCTTGATCTGGAACTATGCGAATCTTACTAATTTAAGTGGAGGTGGCTATTGGAATAGTTTTTTTGCTGGTGTGCATTTAACTCCTAATTCTACTGTAAATATTGGTGATACTTTGTGTTTTAGAGTATTAACAAATATTCCAACCAATGATTTGAATGCAACTAATAATGATTATACAATTTGCTTACCCGTAGTAAATTCATACGACCCCAATGTAAAAGAAGTTGATCCTAAAGGTTCGGGAGTGGATGGGAATATACCGGTATCAACAGATATACTGACTTATACAATTCATTTTCAAAATACCGGAAATGCTGTTGCTTATAATGTAAGTATTATTGATACACTTGATAATAGTATTGCAACAAATGGTTTGCAAATTTTGGGTGCCAGTCATAATGTGACCCCGGAATGGCTTGCACCGGGAATTGTTAAATTTAAGTTTTCTAACATTAATTTAGCTGATAGCACCAGCAATGAGCCTGCAAGTCATGGTTCTGTCCGGTTTAGTGTTAAATTAAATCAGGCATTACCGGTTGGTACACAGATCAAAAATAAAGCAGAGATCTATTTTGATTTCAATACTGCAATTGTAACCAATACTACTATTAATACTTTAGTGTCTCCTCTTGGACTTGATCATTTAACAGGCTCTTTAGCAGTAATTAAAGTTTATCCTAATCCATTTAGTGATAATACCACATTCATGATTCAGTCTGATAGGTCAAATGAAATTTATTCATTTGAAATGTTTGATGTGTTGGGTAAAAATGTAAAAACGCTGAAAGGAATTTCAACTAAAGAATTCCAAATATCCAGAAATGGTTTAGAAAATGGTGTTTATTTTTATAAAATATATAGTGGTGAAAATACTTTAAGTATTGGAAAATTGATTGTTCAATAAGTTCACACCAATTTGATGTTTTAAAAAAGGCTTTCTGTTTTTCAGAAAGCCTTTTTTATTATTGTAATGTTTTCTAAAATCTGGTCTTTAAATCAGGTTAATTAGTTTTTTTACATTAGTAGCATTTGAAAAATTTTCGGAAAGAATTAGTTCTCGCTTTTGTTTTTCCTGCATGTTAAAAGGTTTTTCAAACAAGTTGGTGATTTCTTTCACCATATCTTCCGGAGAATCTTTGATTGAACATAAGCCTTCTAAACCGGTATTGGCAACCATTGGCGAATTTACTATACAATATCTTCCATTAAATAAAGCAGCCAGCAATTTTAATTTTATTCCGGTTGCCTGAAAAGTAGGTAGTATATTTATTTGTGCGTTGCTGATCAAGTCGTCAATTTCTTTCGTACTAATATTGCCTTTCAATTGTATGTGTGGATAGTTGGCAATAACAGCAGCCAATTCTACAGAAGGCTTTTTGCCTGCAATAATTAAAGGTGTTTTTATTTTTGAGAATACCTCATTCACCAGATACAGAGCAGCTTCATTGTTCTCTCCAACTTCTAAATTCCCATGATACAAACAAAATTCACCTTTTCCTTCTTTTATTTTCACCTTTTCATTTGGGTGAAATGCAGTGATGTGATGTACATTTTTATAGCGTCCGGATAATTGTTTTGCATCCTCCCTGGAAATTGCGGCAACATGTGTGGCTTTATTTAAAATACTTTCAAAGCTTTCAAGTTTTTTTGCCTCTCTTCTGAAATAAATTTTTCTGAAGAATGACTTTTCTACTTTTTCAAGATTTTTATAATAATCATGTTCAATATTATGGGTACGAACTATTGTTAGTCGATCATTTAAACGCTCATCATTCAAATGATAACAGCAATGCAAACCTTCAAATAATATAGGAGATTTATCCTGTAATAAATTTCCCATTAATTTTTCGTCAATGTATTCATCAGAATCTAATAATAAAATCCATTCATTTTCGCATTTCTCAATAGCTCTATTTTTTTGATTCCTATGATTGTCAAATTCGTGTTGATATATTTTGCAATCGAATTCTTTCAATATATCCATAGTTCCATCAGTAGAAAAAGAATCGAAAACAACTAT
>JAZKBX010000325.1:12894-16994 GCA_040388455.1 Bacteroidota bacterium | reverse complement strand
TAAAAAAGTCCCGCAGCAATGCGGGACTTTTTTATTTATAAGCAATTCATAAATTCATTAAGAAGATAGTACCTTTGCAGACTTAAAATTTAATAACCTATTTCAAGATTAAGTGAAAATATTAACGATCATAGTTCTTTGAACATAAATGCCGCGTTAGGGATTGCAGTGAAAATCCTTTTCTGTTTAGAAAAGATTGAAGCGTAAAGCCCACCCCTTTTCTTTTTTCAAGAAAAGGAAACGCCCCAAAAATGAATTAAATTTTAAATACGAAATATACTATATTTAACATAAATAGAAAACGAAACTCCAGTCACCTTAACAATTCTATCAAACAAAATAAAGAACATTAATAAAAGTAACAATGAGCAAACAAGACAAAATAAATAACTTCGATCCAAATGCATTAGGCGATGCTAACAATAATATATATGGACTTCCTTTTACTACTGATGAAGCAGAAGTAGTGATCATTCCGGTTCCATGGGAAGTAACAGTATCATACAGGTCAGGTGCTGCATTAGGCCCTCAGGCTATATTTGATGCATCTTACCAGGTAGATCTGTTTGATCCTAAAATTGCTGATGCCTGGAAAATAGGAATTGCAATGGAGCCTGTTTCAGATGATATTGCTAGTAAAAACGAAAGTTTAAGACGCAAATCGGAAACATATCTTACTTTGTTGGAAGAAGGCGAATCGATTGAGACTAACGACAAGATGAAAGATATTTTAACACTCATTAATGCCGAGAGTGTAAAATTAAACAATTGGGTAAAAACAAAATCGCTTACCTATTTGGACAAAAATAAAATTGTTGCTTTACTTGGTGGCGACCACAGCACTCCACTTGGATTAATGCAGGCATTGGCCGAAAAACGTGAATCATTTGCCATTTTGCAAATTGATGCACATGCTGATTTACGTGATGCTTTTGAGGGTTTTGATTACTCTCATGCCTCTATCATGTATAATGCAATTAAAATTCCACAAGTATCAAAATTAGTGCAGGTTGGTATTCGTGATTATTGTGAGTTTGAGTTTGATTTAATTAAAAATTCAAATGGCCGCATCGTAACTTTTTTCGATCGTGATATTAAGAACAAACAATACGATGGTGCAACCTGGACCAGTATCTGCAATGAGATAATCACACAATTACCAAAGGATATTTATTTAAGTTTTGATATTGATGGACTTGATCCAAAGCTTTGCCCAAACACAGGGACGCCTGTTGCCGGTGGTTTTGAGTTTGAGCAAGTATTAATGTTGATTGAGAAAATTGTTGATTCAGGAAAACGCATTATTGCTTTTGATATTAATGAAGTTGCACCGGGTGGTGATGAGTGGGATGCTAATGTTGGTGCACGTTTGCTATATCGTATTTCAAATATGGTTGCAAAATCAAACGGTAGAATTTCTAAATAAGAATGAAAAGGATTGAAATATATCCTATATACAATTGAAACATAAAAATTGGAAACAAAAAATTTAAAAAAAGAACTTGTAAGTTATTTATCAAATTTAATTTCTGAGAACCGAAGAGCTAAGTTTGATGAAGTTCTGAATTACCGTACCCGACATATCACTATTGTGCTGGAAGACCTTTATCAGCCGCACAATGCAAGTGCCGTATTACGTTCTTGTGATATTTTCGGGATCCAGGATATTCATATTGTTGAAAATAAAAATGTTTATACCGTAAACCGTGATATTGCATTGGGCTCTCCCAAATGGCTGAACATCCATAAATACAGCAATCAGGAAAATAATACAAAGCATTGTATTGATGAGTTAAAAGCAAAAGGGTATCAGATAGTGGCCACCAGCCCTCATAAAAATGGTTGCACTATTGAAGATCTTGCAGTTGACAAACCCATTGCATTGATATTTGGAACAGAGTTAACAGGTATTTCTGATACAGTGAGGGATAACGCAGATGCCTTTGTGCAGATCCCGATGTTTGGTTTTACTGAAAGTTTTAACATATCCGTTTCTGTTGCCTTATGTTTGCATACGCTTACAGCCAAGCTTCATCAATCCAATGCTGACTGGCAGTTGAATGATGATGAAAAGGATGAATTGCTGTTGACCTGGTTACGAAATACGATTCGAAAGGTAGAACTGATCGAAAAAGATTTTTTTGAAAAAAGGAAATAAGGCTTTTATTAATTGTGTTTTTTTGATTCTCGTTTCATTTCTTCATTTATTAATATGAAATTAATGAGTAATGATAGGGGAGGCGTTTGCAATAAGAGGACGGATTGGATGGAAATAGTTGAGCCGGCAAGAAGTTTTTTAACATTCATTTTTATACTTTCTTCTGAACCACGTTAAAAAGAGTTTTTTTTTTCTAAAATAGATGTACATTTGCAATAATAATTAAAATAAAAAATAAAAAACAAATTATGGGAAAAGGCGATAAAAAAAGCCGTAAAGGCAAAATTACTATGGGGTCTCATGGGGTTCTTAGACCAAGAAAAAAAGCTAAAGCTAAAGCAGCATTAGCAGCAAAAAAAGCTGATGCTCCTGTTAAAAAAGCAGCGGCAGTAAAAAAAGCAGCGACAACTGAAAAGGATGCAGCACCAAAAAAAGCAGCAGCACCAAAAAAAGCCGCAGCTAAAAAAGCGGAATAAATTAATCAGAATCAAACAAAAATCCCTCATTAAATTTTTTAATGAGGGATTTTTGTTTGTACCTGTTTTTGAAGATCATGGAGCCAAGCGTTCAATTTTCCAATTATTATTTTCAATTGTATATAAAATGCGGTCGTGTAAGCGATTTGGACGGCCTTGCCAAAACTCTATGGTAGTTGGCTTTAACAGGTAACCGCCCCAATGTGGTGGCCGAGGTACATTTTCATCCGGATATTGTAAAGAAATTTTTTCATATTCCTTATTTAATACTTCCCGATTTATAATTTTTTTACTTTGTTCCGAAGTCCAGGCACCTAACTTACTTTCCCTCGGACGACTTTTAAAATAAAGATCAGATTCTTCAGAAGATTGTTTTTGCACTATTCCTTCAATACGTATTTGTCGCTCTAATTCAGGCCAGAAGAATAATAAAGCGCAATTAGGATTGTCTGCTATTTCAGAACCTTTTCTGCTGTTATAGTTGCTATAATACACAAAACCGATTTCAGAAAAATTTCGTAACAGTACAATTCTGGCAGATGGCTTTCCTTCTTTTGTGGCAGAACATAAGGTCATTGCGTTAGGGTCAATTACTTGAGCAGAAACGGCCTCTTCAAACCATTTTGCAAATTGAAAAAATGGGTTTTCAATTACATCATGTTCATCCAATGTTTCTTTGGCAAAATCGTGACGAATTGAATTTAAATAATTTCTTAGATCTTCCATATTTTATAAATTGTAGAATTGGTGATTTGGAGAATTGGAGATTTGGTTATTTGAAGGGGGGAGTAGGAAATTTAATGATTTGGAGAAGGGAAGAAATTAAAAGTTCTAAATAAATTCCTTTCCTTTTTTCTTTTCTCTATTTCTCTATTTCTCCATTTCTCTATTTCTTTACTTTCTTAATTCCTGATTAATTCATTTAGTTTTTCCAATAATTTTTTTGATGTATCATTAAAATATTTTTTTTGTTTGTAGGTTGCCACCCAACGAATTCCATTGATCGCATTGGTTAAAAACAATTCATCAGCTCCTAACAATACATTTTGCATAATTGATAATTCATATACAGCTATACGGTTGGCTTTTGCCAGTTCAATGATTTTTTTGCGCATCACCCCATCAACACAGCCATCTGCAATAGGCGAAGTATACAATACTCCATTTTTTACCGCAAATATATTGGAACTGATCGCCTCAGTGATAATACCTTTATCATTTACCAGTATACATTCATCCAAAGAGTTTTGTTTTTTAAAAATACCAGCCATCACATACACCGCGCAATTAGATGATTTTATTGCTGATAAAGCGCTTTGTGATTTCTTTAATTCTGTATAAAGATCCACGGTATCCCCTTTGCTATTAAGCTCATAACCCACGCTTTCCAATGAAGTTATTTCAATTAGGTAAGAAACCGTATTAACATCAGGCGCATAAAAACCACCAGGGTTTCTGTAAATAGT
>JAZKBX010000325.1:0-12794 GCA_040388455.1 Bacteroidota bacterium | reverse complement strand
GGTAAATGAGTTCCGTTATGATCTATGAATTGTTGCATTGTAATTATTAATAGGCCTATCTATGATCTTTACATGCCGCACTTTATATAAGTAAACCGCATTGGGCAAAAGAAATATGTTTTGTTTTTTTAATGCACTATTTGATCCAAAATTGTTTTCAGTGAAATATTGGCTTCAATTAAAATGCCTTTCACTCCTGCTTTTTCTGCAGCTTCTACATCGCGTTCTTTGTCACCAATAAAATATGATTTTGTAGCATCAATATCAAAACGTGCTAATGCTTTTTCTACAAATAATGAATCGGGTTTACGGCAGATGCAACGGCCAACATCGGGGTGATGAACGCAATAATAAATTTCAGAAAGCGTGATATTATTATTGTTCAACTCTTCCACTAAATACTTATGCAAAACCTCTACTTCACTTTGTTGATATAACTCTTTTGCAATGCCACTTTGATTAGAAACAACAATAAGCAAATATCCCATTCGCTGGAACATTTGCAATACTTCTATCAGATCAGGTAAAATTACAAAATCCTCTAATTTGTGTGTATAGCCGCGCTCCACATTAATTACTCCATCTCTGTCTAAAAATATTGCTTTATTCTTCAAGGTTATAGGAATTGCTAATGGTTCGGCAAGCTCACCACAGGTTTTTAACGAATCACGGATTTATTAAATTAATTATTGTTTTTATTTTCGTATTCGCTTTTAAGTAAAGAGAAAACGAATGAGTCTTCTACTACACCGTTTTTACGGTAATGTTCTCTTAAATGCCCTTCTTTTTTAAAATTTAATTTCTGAATTACTTTTAACGAAGGTATATTATCAGGTTCAATATATACTTCTATTCTATTTAAATCCATTTTTTTGAATCCATATTCAACTATTGAGAATATAGCTTCAGTCATTATGCCCTTTTCCTTAAAATCATCGTTCGTTAATGTATAACCAATTTCTGCACGACTATGGTCGATGTACCAGGTATGGTAGCCACACCAACCTATTATACTTTCAGTTGTTTTGTCAATTAACTGAAAATAAAGAAAGGATTTATTAAAGGTTGAAATCCCTTTTTCGTATTTCTCTTTTTCTTTTTTTAATTCCAGGTCAGAATTAATATCAAAAAATATTTTTATTTCATCATCCGAAAAATTCTCAAAAACATAAGTAAAAACATCAGGCGTTAATTTCCTCAGTTTTAATCTATCAGTTAGTAATATTTCAAATTGCATATCTTAATTTTCAAATGTGGGGCGTATTCAATGATTATCTTGTTATTTGCTCAATAAAGGATTGAAATAAACTTGGTTTTAAAATCAGGGTAAATGCGATACCAAACACTGCTCCCCAAAAATGAGCATCATGCCCTATATTGCCTTGGCCACGTTTTGCTAAATAATATTCTATTCCAAGAAAAATTAATCCGAACAGGTATGCAGGGATTGGTATTGGTAAAATTAATAACATTAACTTTTGGGTAGGGGCAAGGATTATAAAGGCAAAGATCACCGCTGAAACTGCGCCCGAAGCGCCTAAGGCATTATAGTAAATATCATTCTTGTGTTTTTCATAGGAATACAATGAGGACATTGCTAAGCCACCAACGTAAAGCAGAACAAAGAATAATATCCCTTTTGCCCCGAAGACATCATCGTCTTGATACATTTGCTCAACATTTCCTCCAAACATATATAAAGAGAACATATTAAATGCAAGGTGCATCCAATCAGCATGTATCAAACCATTCGAAAAAAAGCGATACCACTCTTTTCGTTTATGGATCATATATGCGTTAAACATCAGTTTGTTTTTCAATGAATGATTATCCATTGAAATGATAGATACGAGTACTGTAATGGCGATAATGATGATTGTAATCATAGCTGTAAAGATAATAGAATTAGTTCATTAGTTTAAACCAGCTAATTATTTTATAACTATTTCATTTACCTTATTTTTTTATTGCACCCTATACTATTTAATCGTTTCCTGATAAAAACCCTTTGAAAATTCTGCTGATTTATTTTTTGGAATAGACAAGGATTGCCATTCGGTATTTTTAATTTGTTTTGCCAGGAAAACAATTTGTCCTATATGGTAAGCATAATGAGCTGTTTGTCGGTTTAGCGCCTGGGTTACAGTTAATTTTTCACCACGTATGGTGATCGTTTTCATTAGATCGTTTTCATTCAGCGAATTAAGTGTATCTAAAAACACTTTCCAGCCTTTGTTCCAGGATTCCATCAATTGTTCCTTGGTTTGGCTATCATCCACAAATTCAAAATCTCTGTTTCTGGTCAGTTTTTCACCGTCTGTTGTTAAAAAATTAGTCCATCTGGAGATCATATTTCCACTCAAATGTTTTATGATCACAGCAATACTGTTAGACTCGGTATCAGGCTGATAATGGAATTCTTCATCATTTTTCAGCTGGGAAAAAGTTTTTTCCGCAAGTGTTTTGTAATTTTTAAATACACCAATTGTGTTTTCTAAAAAATGTTTTTCTAAACTCGTTTTACCTTTACTTTTTTGTTTAATAATTAATCGAAGGGATTGGTCATAGGTAACATAATTCCAGGCCCAGTTGATAAACACGAACAAACGATTTTTTATCCCTACAATTGACATAAGGTGAACAAACATCCAAATTACCCAGGCGAAAAAGCCGGAAAGTTTAAAATAAGGCAAATCAGCTACCGCTTTGTTTCTGCCAACAGTTGCCATTGATCCTTTATCTTTATACGTAAATGGTTTCAGTGGTTTGTTCAGTAAAATATTTCTTAAGTTTTTTGCGAGCAAATTACCCTGTTGTATCGCCACTTGCGCCATTTGGGGATGGCCTTTTGGAAATTTTTCTTCTTCCATTAAGGCGATATCACCTACAGCAAAAATGTTGGAGTAACCTTCTACTTTATTATATCTGTCAACTTTTATTCGGTTTGCTTTTGAAATGGAATCAGCCTTTAATCCCTCAATTTTATTTCCTATCACGCCCGCGGCCCATACTAATGTATTGGCTCTTATCATTGACCCATCCGCTAAATAAACATTTTTGCCATCATAATCTTTTACCTGGGTATTAAGTGAGATTTTTACTCCTAATTTTCTTAAATACTTCTTTGCTTTATTGGATGCGCTTTCCGACATCGTGTTGAGCACTCTTGGTGCGCCTTCCAATAAATGCACATGCATCTTTTTAAAATCCAATTCAGGATACTCTTTTGGCAATACATATTTTTTCATTTCGGCAAGTGCACCCGAAACCTCAACTCCTGTGGGGCCAGCACCTACTACAACAATATTTATCAATCCCTTTCTGATATCAATATCTTCCGTTGTTAATGCGTTTTCATAATTTTGCAAAATAGTATTACGCAATGTCAGGGCTTCGGCAACCGATTTCATCGGCATAGCTTTTTCCATCAGTTTAGAATTACCAAAATAGTTAGTATCCGTACCTATAGCAATTACTAAATAATCATAATTGATTACCCCAATATTTGTATTGATTTGATTTTTATCTGCAATGATTTGAGTCACTTCGGCAATGCGGATGTGGATGTTTTTTGTTTTCTGAAAAATTTTTCGCAGAGGAAATGAAATAGCGCTGGGTTCCAAACCTGAAGTGGCTACCTGATAAAGCAAAGGTTGAAATTGATGGTAATTGTTTCTATCAATTAATACAATTTGATAGTCAGTTTTGGAAAGTTCACGTGCCAGTTTGAATCCGCCAAAGCCACCACCGATAATTACAATACGCTTCTGACTGGTTTTATTTATGTTGGCATTCATTTTTGTTGAGTTTTTAGTATCGAAATTAAAGATAATAAGGTTTGATAAATCAAGTACTGAATAGGATTTTCTTATTCTGTACTACCAATATGTTGCCATAACTTGATTTGTAATAAAAATGTTCATGTTTTATCAATTGTCCAGAATATTCGTTAAAAAATTATACCAATTTTCTTTATTATAGAATATATTAAAAGTTCTTGTCCTTTTTTTGAATAAAAGCGGCTAAGATTTAAAACAAAAGTACCAGGTTTTACGTACAATTTAGAAACCGTTATTGGAAAGAAATATCTGGACTGTCTTCAAATATTAAATTTTTTTGCCATGACTGTTGTTAAAGTATCCTTGTTTTTCATTAAAATATTTTGTTCATTTACTTTAAATTTTTGTACTTGTGTTAACGATAAGGTTAAAATATTATCTTCTTTGTTCACTATTGTTTTGCATTGTGTGCCTAAAAGCGCAAGAATCCAATGGAAATAGCCAGGCTGTGATCTCTATTATAGGTGATGATCCTATTGAGACCAATAATGCCCATGATTTTATTAATACCAATCCTTATAGTCAAACAGAAGCACCACCTGATCAAAAACAAAAGGTCCAGAAAAACCAAAATATAGAACCTACTTTAGAAAATGGTTTTCACATGCGCTTCGAAGTCTCTTCTTCTCAGCCTATAGCACAAATGGGTTCCTCTTCTTTTTCATCACCAGGAGACGATTACGAAAAAAAAGTTAAAAGGCGAGGGAAGAAACTTAATGAGCGCACTCTCAATTTCAAAAAACGTATTAAAAGAGCCTTACCTACCCGCAAAAAAAAATATCGGCCAACCATTTGTGGTCGTTTTTGAAACGAGTTCAAAAAAACATAATTTAATTTTAGGCAAAAAAAAACAGCCCGGATATTGATCGAGGCTGTTTTTTTTATAAAAAATCGAATTTTTATTGAATAGTAATTTTTTTATGAAGCTCTTCAATATAAATTTTAAATCGTTTATCGGTATCTATTAAATTATTTACTGTTCTGCAAGCATGAAGAACTGTTGCATGATCTTTTCCTCCTGAATGTAAACCAATTGTTGCAAGTGATGATTTTGTCATACTCTTGGCGAAATACATGGATATTTGACGCGCTTGAACAACTTCACGTTTACGGGTTTTTGATTTCAATAATTCAAGTGGCATATCAAAATAATCGCAAACAACTTTTTGGATATAGTCAATAGAAACTTCACGAGCAGTGTTCTTTACAAACTTGTCAATCATTTGTTTGGCAAGTTCAAGCGTAATTACTTTTCTGTTCATTGATGATTGTGCAAGCAATGAAATAAGCGCACCTTCTAATTCACGAACATTTGTAGTAATACTGTATGCAAGGTATTCAAGCACTTCTTTAGGCATATCAATACCATCGGAATATACTTTCTTTTCAAGAATAGCAACACGGGTTTCTAAATCAGGTGTTTGAAGGTCCGCAGATAAGCCCCATTTAAAACGGGATAGCAAGCGTTGTTCAAATCCTTGTAATTCAACAGGGGCTTTATCGGCTGTCAAAACCAATTGTTTACCTGTTTGATGTAAATGGTTGAAAATGTGAAAAAATACATCCTGTGTTTTTTCTTTACCTGCAAAGTATTGAACATCGTCAATTAACAACACATCGATCATTTGATAAAAATGAACAAAATCATTTTGATTGTTGTTACGAACTGAATCAATATATTGTTGAGTAAATTTTTCAGATGAAACGTAAAGAACAGTTTTATTAGGAAATTCGCTTTTTATTTGAATCCCAATTGCATGCGCCAAATGGGTTTTACCTAAACCAACTCCACCATATATCAATAATGGATTAAAAGCGGTTCCTCCTGGTTTGTTAGCAACTGCAAAACCTGCAGAGCGAGCCAAACGGTTACAATCTCCTTCAATTAAGTTTTCGAATGTATAGTTAACGTTTAGTTGAGATTCAACATTTACCTTTTTTAATCCCGGAATAATAAAAGGATTACGAATGGTATTTTGATTTAAATCGATCGGCATTGATACCGATGGATTTTTCAATTCCTTTTTATTACTTGTAGGAACTTTAACGGTATATGGTTTGGATGCATTATTATAATTATTTTCCATTATAATACTATACTCCAAACGACCGCTTGTACCCAATTCTTTTTTAATGGTTTTTTTTAATAAAGTAATGTAATGTTCTTCGAGCCATTCATAAAAAAACTGACTAGGTACTTGAATTGTTAATACACTAGAATTTAGTTTTATTGGTTTAATGGGTTCGAACCAAGTTTTGAAACTTTGCGAACTTACATTGTCTTTAATAATCCCCAGACAGCTCTCCCAAACTTTGACGTATGCTTTCTCCATTCGTTATACTATATTTAATGTGGTAATTTATATTTTGAATTATGTACATACGTTGTACATACTGTATTATCGGCTATTGCGCTGTAAATATATAGAAATTATTTAAGCAGCAACACTTATTAACAAAAAAAAGTTTTAAAAAATATCAAATTGCTATTGACTTTTTGGAAATTTTTATACTGTACCCCTCCGAAGTCATTTTTTTCGATTTTTTCTCAAAAATATAATCCACTCTTCCTAAGCGTATTCCAGCCCAGCCAACTTGTGCAACTAATACTTCTTTGTTATCCATATTTTTGCAAGAGATGGGCTTATCAAAGAATGTATGGGTATGTCCGCCTAAAATGATATCAATATTTTTCGAATGTTTAGCTAACTCAACATCACTTATTTTTTTATATTCATATTTATATCCTAAATGAGATAAACAAATAATTAAATCACATTTTTTTTCATTTTTTAAATAATGTGTTACCTCAGCTGCTTTTTGTATCGGATCTAAGTAAATAGAATTGCCATACATTTTTTTATCTACTAATCCTTCCAGTTCAATTCCTAATCCGAATACGCCAATTTTAATATCGTCTTTAACAAATATTTTATGTGGTATGGTTTTACCTGCCATTTCGGTATCTGAAAAATCGTAATTACAATTAATGAATGGGAAATTTGCATGAGGCAATTGTTTTACCAAGCCCTTTAAGCCATTGTCAAAATCATGGTTACCTATGGTAGATGCATCATAATTCATCATACTCATTAATTTAAACTCCAATTCGCCACCATACATATTAAAATAGGGGGTGCCTTGAAAAATATCACCAACATCAAGTAACAATACATTTTTTTCTTCGCTCCTGATTTTTTTAATTAATGCAGCTCTGCGCACTGCACCTCCTAATCCTGGAAATTTAGGGTGGTTATCTGGAAAAGGGTCTATGTGGCTATGTACATCGTTGGTGTGCAAAATGGTGATCTTTACCATGTTGCTTTTTGCCAATACCTCATTTGGAATTGCATTTAAAGCTAACATTCCTGCACCACCAACCAATGTTTTTTTTAAAAACTCCCGTCTGTTATTCATATTTGATTCTGCCATCAGTGCTAACTTTTAAAGTATTGCCTTTTTTATTTTCTTCGATCATGTAATCAATAATTGCATCACGCAATTTGTATTTTAAAATTTCGGTCTTTATCGGATCTTTAAAAAAATAATATTTATCACCACCTGCTGCTAAATAATCGGATGTAACTATTTTATATGTTTTGTTAGTATCAAAATCCTGTCCGCTTATTTTCAATTCAGTAATTTTTTTTCCTTTTGCTTTTATGGTAGCGCCTCCAAATGGTGCTCCGTTGTTTTGTACGATGTAATCAAATAATTGTTTTGTTTTTTCACCGGAAAGTGTAAGAATAAAAATACTGTTCTCAAAAGGCATTAATTCAAACGCATTGCCCCGTGTAATATTTCCTTTAGGTAATTCGGCTCTTAGGCCACCATTGTTTAACAAACAAATATTAACCGGCATATTATCAGAAGGTTTGTAATTATCATTTGTTTTTTTGAGTATGGCGTCAGATGCAAAATCGCCCAAACTGCTTTCTGGTAATCCTTTTAATAACGGTTGTTCAGAAACAATTAATAATTCATTCATTATCTGATCCATTTTGGTTTTGTATGGATCAAGCGTTTTTTCAAATTCTGCATCAGTGAGTGCTGTTTGAGCATTAAGCTCTATCATTGATGTTTCAACACTCTTAAGTTTTGTGTTAGTAGAACAACTTAAATGAATACTGAAAATAAATGCTAATACTATATATCGAACCAGAGTGGAATTCATCTAATGTGCATTAATTAATGTGATTTTTATAAGGGATACAATTATAAGGATATTAATAGGTATTAAAAAGGATAACAATCACTTTATTTTTTTTATTTTTATATTTTTTCGAATAAATATAAATAGTAATTTAAAATAGTTTATTTTAGTTTTATTTATAAATTTTTTGTATATGTATATATCTGAAACATCTTTGAGAGTGCGTTATGCCGAAACGGATAGAATGGGTTACGTTTATTATGGAAACTATGCTCAGTATTTTGAAGTAGGAAGGGTAGAAGCCTTACGCCAATTGGGAACCAGCTACAAAGAAATGGAAGATAACGGGATAATGTTACCGGTTTATGCCTGTAATATTAAATATTTGAAACCTGCATTTTATGATGATCTATTGGTAATTAAAACAGTTATTAAAGACCTTCCTACGGCAAAAATTACTTTTGATTATGAAATATATAATCAAAAAGGAGAATTATTAACCTCCGCAAATACATCTCTTGTATTTATTAAAATGGCTACCAACAGGCCTTGTCCTGCTCCTGAATCATTTATTGAAAAATTAAAATTGTATTTCTGAAAAAAATAAATTGTTTCAAATTTGTTTTAATAGTTTTATTTATCGTATATTTGCGATATATAATTATAAGCATGGCCTACAATAAAAAACAGGAATTTAAAAATGATGAGATAATTGCAAGTGAAATTGCTAAAGCCTTATCTCATCCGGCTCGTGTGGCCATCATTAAGTTTTTGTCGCAACAAAAATCCTGTATTTGTAATGATATTGTTGAACATCTGCCTTTGTCACAATCAACAGTATCGCAGCATTTAAAAGAATTAAAAAATGCAGGATTGATAAAAGGTGAGATTGACGGACCGCGGGTTTGTTATTGTATTGATAAAGAAAACTGGAAAAAAGCCAAAATGATTTTTAGCGAATTGTTCAGTCTGAATTTTGAATCAATGAAAAATAAATGTTGTTAAAAATTAAAACTAAAAACTAAAAAATATGAAACTATCTGATTTTAAGAAAAAATTAAGCACATCAAAAACAATTAACTTTATTCAACCTAATGGCGAGTATGTTCCGGCTCATTTCCATATTACTGAAGTTGGGTTAACCACCAAACATTTTATTGATTGCGGTGGTACGGTTCGTGACGAAAAAGTAGTAAGCTTTCAACTATGGGAAGCAAATGATTTTAATCATCGATTAGAATCTCATAAATTACTCGATATTGTTGCCCTTTCTGAAAAGGTGCTTTCACTTTCTGATTTTGAGGTTGAAGTAGAATATCAGACCAATACTATTGGGAGATATGGTTTGAGTTTTGATGATCAAAATTTTGTTTTGGTTGCCAAACAAACGGATTGCCTGGCTAAAGACAAATGCGGCATTCCAACTGAAAAATTAAAAGTAAGCCTGGCGGAATTAAATAATTCAACCGGTTGTTGCACTCCAGGTAGTGGGTGTTGTTAAATCAAATATTTATAGAAATGAAAGCTGACAATTTAAAAGAACACTGGGAGAATATTTATTCAACTAAAGTTCAGCAAGAGTTTAGCTGGTATCAACCTGTTCCAGCTCAAAGTATTGAATTTTTTGAAACGTTCAATCTTTCAAAAGATGCGAAAATAATTGATATTGGAGCAGGTGATTCATGCTTCGTTGATTATCTGATCGAGAAAGGATATTCAAATATTTATGTGTTGGATATTTCTGCAAACGCAATAGAAAGAGCCAAATTACGACTAGGAATTAATGCCGGTAAAGTAAATTGGATAGTAGCTGATATCGTAGATTTTGAGTCGGATATCAAATTTGATTTTTGGCACGACAGGGCTGCATTTCATTTTTTGTTAAATCAACCTCAAATTGAAAAGTATTTAGATAATGCCAATGCATTTATTGCTGCTAATCGCTTCATGGTGGTTGGTACTTTTTCGGATTCGGGACCTGTAAAATGTAGTGGATTGGAAATAAAGCAATATTCTAAAGAAGCTTTGGCACAGAGGTTTGCTACAAATTTTAAGAAAATAAAATGTGTGGATGAAACTCATACAACTCCTTTTAATACCAATCAGAATTTTACTTTTTGTAGTTTTCAAAAATTAAATTGATGAAAATTAACCGGAATGTTTAATTTAAATTTTTATAGGAAATGAAAAAGATATTATTTGTTTGCGTAGAAAATTCTAATCGGAGTCAAATGGCTGAGGCTTTTGCTAAAATGCATGGTAAAGGCAAGCTGGAAGCATACAGTTCTGGCTCACGTCCATCAGGAATAATAAATCCCAAAGCAATTGCTGCTATGAAAGAAGTGGGATATGATTTAACCACCCATGAATCAAAATCATTGGATGAGATTCCGAAAATTAAATATGATTATGCAATAACGATGGGCTGTGGAGATGAATGTCCATTTGTGATGGCGGAACACCGTGATGATTGGAAATTAGATGATCCAAAGCATTTGGTACCAACTGAATTTAATAAGGTGCGTGATGAAATTGAAAGAAGAGTGAAGGAGCTAATTGAAAAAATTTAAATAAAAGACGTATAAAAAAATTAAGAATTTTTTTATACCACAATATTACCATCTCTCATCACTAACTTCCTATCAGCCATATTTGCAAGCTCTTCATTATGAGTAACAATTACAAATGTTTGGTTAAATTTTTTACGAAGTGTAAAAAATAGTTCATGTAATTCTTTTGCGGTAGCCGAATCTAAATTTCCTGAAGGTTCATCTGCTAACACTACTGCGGGATTATTAATTAATGCTCTTGCAACAGCTACACGTTGTTGTTCTCCTCCCGAAAGTTCATTGGGCTTATGATCCATTCGCTCGGCTAATCCTAAAAAAGTAAGTAATTCTTTTGCTTTCCCTTCTGCCACAGATTCTGAGGTACCAGCAATATAAGCCGGAATACAAACATTTTCCAGGGCTGTAAATTCAGGAAGTAAATGATGAAACTGAAAAACAAAGCCAATATTTTTATTTCTGAATTCCGCTAATTTTTTATCGCTAAGTGTTGAAATATTAATATTGTTTATTTCTAATGTACCGCTGTTTGCTCTGTCTAAAGTCCCTAAAATATGAAGCAGTGTTGTTTTGCCGGCACCGGAAGCGCCAACTATTGAAATTATTTCACCTTCATCAATAGTAATAGTAACACCTTTTAATACGCTTAATGTTTCGTAAGATTTTTGAATATTGGTTGCTGTGATCATTAAATTGTAAAATTGAATTATGTTCTCCTCATTACAAAGTAAAGATAATTGAAATAATAGTATAATTTAAACTGAAAAATTAATTTGTAGTAAACGGTTGGCATGGCTTAAGTTGCAGTAATTAATCAGTATTCCCCCCCCGGAAAATTCATTACCACAATATATTGCTTTCAAAATCGTTACGAATATGAATTTGGTATGTTTAATGGCACTTTTATCAAATTAATTGTTTTTTTTCTGTTGAAAAAAGGGTTTGTTTTAATTATGGAAAATATTGCTTCAAGGCATCTTACTTGTAAGAAATGGACTTTTAGCAAGATTTTATTTGTAAATTTTATAATCTTAAAAACATGAAAATAGGAGTTTTAGGTACTGGAATTGTAGGTAATACTATCGCTTCCGCATTAATTTCAAACGGTCATGAAGTAAAAATGGGCAGTCGCTCAGCTGAAAATGAAAAAAATATTGCTTTCGTAGTGAATGCTGCCAATAAAAACGCCAGTGCAGGCACATTTGCGGATGCCGCTGCTTTCGGTGAGATTATTTTTAATTGTACTGCCGGATTAGCATCCCTCGATGCACTCAAGCTGGCCGGTGTAACTAATCTGGATGGGAAAATTCTTGTTGATATTTCAAATCCTCTGGATTTTTCTAAAGGAATGCCTCCTTCCTTATCCGTATGCAATACCAATTCATTAGGCGAAGAGATCCAAAAAGAATTTCCTGATGTGAAAGTCGTAAAAACACTTAATACAATATCGAGCAAAGTAATGGTGAATCCTTCTATGGTCAACTATGGTGATCATAACGTTTTTATTTGTGGTAATAATGATGAAGCAAAAAAAGTAATTATTGATTTGGTTCTTATTCCTTTCGGTTGGCTGAAAAAAAACATTTTTGATCTTGGTGATATCACAAAAGCACGAGGAACGGAAATGTATTTGCCTTTGTGGTTGAGTTTATATGGTACAATCGAGAGCGGGGCTTTTAATATCAAAATTGTAAGGTAATTAACCTGTGTTTTATGCTCTTTCTTTAAAATCTGAAAAATGTATAATTTTTCTTATTTTTGAAACCTACTTTTGAAATACGATCTATGAAAACATTTCTTTCGATTTTACGAGGTATTAACGTAAGCGGACATAAGAAAATTCCCATGGCGGAATTAAAGTTTTTGTATGAAGAATTAAATTTTGAAAATGTTACTACCTATATCCAAAGTGGAAATGTAATTTTTAATAATAAGAATGCGAAGGATCTTTCGAAGCAAATTGAACAAAAGATTTTTGAAAAATATAATTTTAAAGTTCCTGTCATCATCAGAATCCTTGATGAAATGCAAAAGATAATAGAAGGGAATCCATTTTTAAAACAAAAAGATATAGACTTAAGCAAACTTCATGTAGTTTATTTGGCAGATAATCCAAAGCAGGATACTATTGATAACCTAAAAAAAAATAATTACGAACCCGATAAATTCTATGTATCCGGTAAAGAGGTTTACTTGTATTGTCCAAATGGATATGGTAACAGCAAATTGACCAAT
>JAZKBX010000324.1:2242-5248 GCA_040388455.1 Bacteroidota bacterium | reverse complement strand
GTATGACCGTTAAAATGGCCTGTTGGGCCTTGTGCATATCTGAATTCTTTAAATAGTGTACCTTGTGTTTGGAGCGCTGCGCCACCAATTGGGGCTAAAAAATCCATAGCACCGATCATATCTCCTGAAATTGCTTCGGAACCGGTAAGCATATTGGGCATAAGGTTTCCATCAACTTTGTGCACTGATTCAAAGTTTCTTACCCCGCCTGCAAACAGACAAAATACTACGTGGTCGGCTCTTCTTACACCCGAAGCAGCAAATAATCTACCCGATGGTAAAATATACGGGACAGCAAATGCTCCTGCTGAAGCCATTACCGTTTTTTTAAGAAAATTTCTCCTGTCCATTTTTTTAATTTGAGAATTTGAGAATTTAATAATTTGAAATTAATTTAACCATTTTCAAATTAGCACATCTTCAAATTGTTTTAATAGTACCTATATTCATTCGATGTCATAAAAGCGTAATATACCAGCTCCGGTGTTGTATTTACATCCGTTTGAATAAGACTTTTCATTTGCCAAAGTTCAAATTCATTCGGTTCACGGTTGTAGAATTTTTTATAGGTGTTTATCACAAATTGATTCACATCGGTATTCATTGCAGCAACCGTAGGGATAGAAACTCCATTGGCATTCAGGAAATTTCGTATGATCAGATCCTCAATAAGTTTTTTGTCGCCAAAGGCATTGTAAGCAGTTCCCAGGTCGGTTAATTTTGTTTGATCAATTGTGGTTCCATAAAGATCAGAATAAGCAATTGAAATAAATTCAACAGTAGATTTAACATTAGGTTTTGCAACACCATCCTGAGAAACCCCAACATTATTTACATCATAGATATAACTTTTATTGGCCTCTTTTTTACAACTTGTTATTGTAATTGATACAAGAACAAACAAAAAAAGTGCTATGTTTTTTATTTTGATACTAAAATTGTTTTTTTTCATTTTCAAATTAGCAAATTATCACTTTTTCAAATTGTTTTTTTATTTGATCCCAACATATTCGTCAAGTGAAAGTATAGTCTTTTGTAATTTTTTATAATTCAGATCTGTCTTATATTCTGTGGCATATTTTGACATTTCAGCTGAAGTTGGTTCTCTGAATAAATACCTGACATATAGTTCCCTAACTTCACTTTCAAAATAGTTATCTGTATTAAAAATGATATCCATGTATTGACTTTTGGTATTGCCCTGGCTGAAAAAAATGACAGCACTTAACCCATTCACCATGTTGCTCGATTGCTCCAATTCATTTTCGGTAGGATAGCGATCCATAAAATGTTGGAAAGAAGAAACTACAAAGTTTTCAGTTCCCATATTTATGTCGTCATAAAAATTATTGTCAATTAACCTTCTATGCATCCCTATAGTGGTTAATGTGCCATTGTTCAGGTCTGCTGGGATGCTTTTTACCAATTGCAACCTGGCTATTTCCATGTTTATAACATCAAAAACTGAAGCATAGGCAGAATCTGTTAGAAGAAATTGAAAAACAGCGATCCGCTCAGTTATAGCGCTTGTATCAAAACTGGTAAGTAATTTAATGGAAGCCATTTCATAAAGCCTCTGGTTATAGGTTGGTTTAGCAAAAACTTCATCTAAAAACGCTGCCCTATCCAATTCAGATAGATTATGTTGATTAATAATGGATAAACCTGAACTTAACTCAATTGTTTCCGGTTTTCTACCCAAAACACTGATATACACTTTATTTACATAATTTTCTTTGACTATCGAAGATATTGTATAGTCGGGTGGAGCCTGATTACCGGGCACTACAACCAATTCATCGTCTTTTTTACATCCAACGAATGAAAAACTTAAAATAAGAGTTAAAAAAACAATGTTCTTTATCATAGCGATAGCTAAATTAACAAATTTTTTTAATTTGAGAAAAAATTATTTGATTTTTCATTGATTTAATAAATTATCGCTAAACTTTAATATAAATACTGTTCTAATGTTAAAACCATATAAGTCAAACCATTCGATTTCAGGCTATCTTAAACCCGTCTTTAACGAAAATAATTTTTAATACTCAAATAATGCAGTATCTTTATTTTAGAAATTAATACAGTATTAATTTCAAAAACATAGAAATCATGAAAAAGATAATTTTTTTGACATTGGGTACTATAGTAGTACAACAATTACTAAAATATTTTGACATCAAATCTTTTGAAGACCTTAAAAAGTTTTCTTTTGCCGATTTAAAGGAGTTTGTAACGCCTAAACATTTTAGTACTAATTAAAAGCATGTAATTAGTCTGCAGAAGTTTCTGGATCATTGGACTAAACATATCAAACCTAACAAACACTCTTAAAAAAATTAGAGTGTTTTTTTATTTCCAAAAATCTAAATGGTTTTCTTTACGAGAATCAATATGAAAACATTTAACTTATATAAAGTTTAACAAAACAATTTATTTTATAATTATTTTTGCCCTGCCAATCCTGCCGTCAGCTGAATTTTTAGTCAGAATATAGATGCCTGCTGGAACGCCTTCTAATGGTAAGGTAAAGTAAGCCCCTTGCATTAATTCATAATTAGTAGTTCTATACAGAGTACCCATAAAATTATATAGTCTGAGTTGGGCGTATTCAAACCCCGAAGTGTCATTTAAAATATTTACATAAGCAGAAGCAGGATTGGGGTAAACAACGAGGTTGTATATTGTTTCATCTTCAATAGAACAGCTGTGATCCCATCCATTCATTTGCGCAACGGCCCATTCTCTTTGAGATTGAATGAAGGGGTAAATGCCGGGGTAATTCAAGCGAAGCACATAACCCGAATGAGTGAGTGAAACAACATCTTCATTGTTTTCAGTCAATGAATGTTGAAATGATTCATAAGAATTATATTTATACGTGTCGATCTTATAGGCTTCATCAATTAAATTACGCCTGTCTAAAATATATTCTCCTAAATTATCTAAAGTATATTTTGTTTGTATCAGCTCGCATACATAGTTTAAATATTCGGTTTTATATTC
>JAZKBX010000324.1:0-2142 GCA_040388455.1 Bacteroidota bacterium | reverse complement strand
TCAGCTGAATGGTTATTGTTGATCAGATCAATAAAACTGATCAATCTGGTCCAGTCATCTTCGCTCTCATTGGTATTTAATTTTAGTCCTTGGCCCTTATATCCTGTAGGTTCTGACCCCAGCCAATCAAGGGTAACTCCTGCACCTCTGTCAGTTTTGTATAAATTGCCATCATTCCCGGAACCTCCAAAATGAGATTTTAAAAAAGTTTTGTCTACATTTTCTATTATAACATACAGTCCGATATATTCACCATTTATCCACAGCTTGGTATAAGATGTTCGGGAAGCTGTGAGCCCTGCATCACGAAACAGTTTAAATGCAATTGCATCATGGACCAAAGAGGGGTCGTTTGTGAAATTATTCAGGTTCATTTTTTTTAACCCATCTAATTCCTGGTCTTCATATTCATCAAAAGATATTTTAAAAGGTTTTTTCTTTCCGAATTGAATCAGAAGATTTGACGCATTTCCCTTTTCTCTGAATCCACAATTGTTTCGTACAATACCATCCCAGGTAACGGTGCATTTATGATATATTTCCGGGTATAACACAGGATCTGCAATACTTAATTGAAACTCCTGCTCTAAGGTTTCAAACCAATCGGGTAGATCAGTTTCAATGGTCAGGTTGTGTAAAATAGTGTCGTTGAACACCATATCACCGGGTTGAGAAGATGAACAAAAACTAATAAACAGTAAGATGCAAAGTGTTACGTTTTTCATTTTCTGTATATCCTGTGTTCTCTATTAAGGGTTTCGTAATACTTTTTAAAGTCTTTTTTCAAAAAATGCACTCCAACGGTCATGTTAAAGCCTGTCTGGTTATTTTTATTTGCCAGATTAAGTTGCAAACCAAATTTAAAATGAAGCCTAAGGCGCTCATTGTATTTTCTCTCAAATCCTGTAAAAGGTTCAAGGGTAGCTTGAGAACCATTGTTATATTTTGCATTCATTAGGTTTAATTCTGAGCCCCAGAAAAAACTGTTTTTTTTCAAATAGGTGGTACTTACAACGTATCGTTGATAACCCACCCCAAACTTTGTAACAGCATACGGTTTGGCAGGCGAATACGATAAATTCAAATAGTATAGCCGGATCCCTCTGGTTGCCAAACCAATTTTATATTGTGATCCCAACTGTTTACCTACCATGGATTCGTTTCTGAATACAGAGAAATAGGGGGTGTTGTAATATCCGAAATTTGCTCCTACCCAAAATGTTTTAAGCTTTTTGCCTTGTATGGTATCAATAGTGCTCCAGGGAATAATGGTAATGGATTCATCTATTCTTTGTATCTTCAGGTTTATTGAATCACATTTTACGATGGTACCTGTTTGAGAATTTCCATCGGTCAAAACAATTTCATCTGTTATCAGCTTTCTATAGTTTATGCAGCTGGTAAAGGCCGTTACATACAAAAAAGTACAGATAAAAATTTTAAAATAGTTTTTCATAGTATTGCGTTGCGATCTATTTTATAAAAGGATGGTATTAACGAAGATACAAATTTATTGGATGAAACAATTACGCTTGAAGAATACCTGAAGGGTTATAATTTTGAAAAAAGAATACAGGCGGAACCAACAAAAGCTAAACTAATTTACAAAAAAAGGACGAACTAAAATTTTAGTTCGTCCTTTTTTCTTGACAATACAAGATTCAAATAAGGAAGTTTTTTATTTAGCCTTTTTCAACACCCACCTATTAATACTTTCGTTCCCGGAAGTAGTAACGTAGGCCTGTACAAATTCCCATCCGTTCTTACTCATAAAATTCATTGCTTCTATCATAGAGGGGAAAGTTTGAACTTTTACTTTAGGTTTTACTTTCTCTTTTATTTTTTTTTCTGTTTTTTCTGTTTTTGCAGCTACTATTTCAACCTTTTTCCAAATATAACTTCCTTTTGCATCAGTTTGAACAGTTTTCCCCTCATACGTTTTTTCTGAAGTCTTAACGTAGAATTTTTCATTCTTAGTTGCAACAACCGGAGGAAAATCATCATCATCATCATCATCATCAGCACTAGCATTAGCTGCATCAGTATTATCAGTATCGTTGATCATATTAAAATCCACACCTTGACCGGAATCAACAGCAACTATAACTTTATTGCTAAGGAATTTAGAATATCCTACTAACT
>JAZKBX010000323.1:0-2400 GCA_040388455.1 Bacteroidota bacterium | reverse complement strand
ACCAATTTGCCAAATGTGAAAATTGGTGAAATTGAAATTTACTATGACCTAAACCATCAGGATAGCAAGTTAAGAGCTGCTACTTATGGACGTGGGCTTTGGGAGTCATCTGTTTATTATTCTTCCGTACCGATGGTTTTCGCTTCAAGCACCACTACTCAAAACGATACTTCCAACGTAGCTCCAAACCAAATAAATCAGGGGATAATTGGTATTGAAATTGTTACAAATGGTAACCTGGCTCCTTTAAGTGCTACTTCATTTACCTTTAACACCACAGGTTCTACAAATCCTACAACAGATATTACAAATGCAAAACTTTTTTATACAGGCACAACCAATGCCATTGGAACAACTGCGCAATTCGGAGCAACATCAAACGCTCCAAACGGAATTTTTACGATTACAGGAACTCAATCGCTAAGCAGCGGAACAAATTATTTTTGGCTCACGTATGATGTCCCACCAACTGCCACAATAGGTGATTTTTTAGATGCTCAATGTACATCATTTACTGTGAGTTCGGTTCAAACACCTGTTGTTCAAAACCCTTCCGGAAACAGGAAAATTGATACCAGTTCATGTGCCGCTTCCGGCCTTCAGTGTGACGAACACATTTCTAATGTAACGTTTGGCACCATCAACAATACTTCTATTTGTTCAATAGGCGGATATGCAAGTTATACTTCCCTTTCCACAAATATGGCCCAGGGGTCTTCTCTTATCATTACAGTCACGAATGGCCCCCCTACTTATGCAGCTGACCAGTGTGGTATTTGGGTAGACTGGAATAGCAATGGAGACTTTTCAGACGACCAGGTGGTAACCGTTACCGGCAGTCCGGGAGTGGGGCCTTATTCCGCAACTATCAATTGTCCAATAAACGCTTCTGTCGGTTTAAAAAGACTCAGAGCAAGGGTTCATTATAATGATGAAACAACTTCTCCTTGCGGAAACACCGCTTGGGGAGAAGTGGAGGAATATTCAATAAATGTGACCGCATTTACATCAATTCCGCCTGTTGCAGGTACAGCTACTTCAAGTTCGGTGATCTGTTTTCAAGACCTTACCTCAATGACATTAACAGGCTATACAGGTAATATCCAATGGCAACAATCTGCTAATGGCTCTACAAACTGGTCCAATGTTTCAGGTGGAACCGGAGCAAATTCGGCAATTTACACAACAGGTAATTTGTCTTCAACAATTTATTATCGTGCCGAAGTAACACAATCAGGGTTTTCACAGGTTTACTCAAACGTAATAACGGTTACTGTGGTACCAACAGCAGCGATCACATTAAATTCAAACACAAATGTTTTAACAGCCACCCAAACAGGAACTGCCTACCAATGGATCAACTGTGGAAATGCAAATGCACCAATTGCAGGGGCTAATAGCCAAAGTTATTCTCCAATTGCCAATGGGAATTATGCCATTATTTTAACGGTAAGCGGGTGTTCGGATACAAGTGCATGTAGTTTAGTTTCAACCATTGGAATTGATGAGATAAAAAACAGTTCTGAATTTATGGTGTATCCATCACCGGCAACTGATATGATCACCATCACCGTAAACCCAAACCTTATCGGGAAAAGTTATTTTATTACTGATGGTGCAGGGAAGTTGGTATTAACAGGGAAACTTACCAGCGAAAAATCAATTGTTCGTGTAAATGAATTAGCCTCCGGAGTTTACATTATCAAAATATTGAATCGCAGTAAAAAACTGGTTAAATAAATAACCCGATTAGTTTTGATTACAAAAAAATCGCAAATGCCTAAATGAAAGGCGTTTGCGATTTTTATTTATAAAGACCTCCCGAACCTTCCATTTTTGCAAAGCAGAACATTACCGTTCCCTGATTCACGATATTCCCCTTACAACGGGCTAATAAAAAGTCAAAAATGTCTACCCTTTTTTGCATTTCAACTAATATTCGATCCTGCACCTTTTTTTGAAGTTAATTTTACAGTAATTATTTACTTAGGAGAGATTCCAAAAGAGAAATCTGAGAAATAAATCCTCATAACTTGACCCAGGTAATGCTGGCGAAAGGAAAGCATAATAATTGATTCCCCTCGCTTAGGCGGGGGGTATTTTTTTAAAATAACAATGAATAACCCTGAGGCAGAGCATTGAGGTATCAGCGTAATTATTTGCCACAGATTGCGCAGATTTACACAGATAAATCGGTGATAATTTGCGAAATCTGTGACAAAGAAAATAACAACAACAAATTGCTTGCGTACACTATGAGGCTGAGTCTTGAGGAATTCACCAGATTTAAAAATATTGGAGATGATTTTTGTCCACTTGGGTTACGAGAAAAAAGCCTGAAGATTACTGTTTTTGAAGGTGTTGCCATTTAATGTAAAGGTGCTGGAAACCTCAAATTCG
>JAZKBX010000322.1:0-6843 GCA_040388455.1 Bacteroidota bacterium | reverse complement strand
TCAATCTTTTCTAAACAGAAAAGGATTTACGCTGCAATCCCTAACGCAGCATTTTGAATGAAAGAGGATTTGCCGCACTCAGGTTTATACTCATAACTTGAAATTTTTTTCAACTTTCAACTTTCAACTTTAAAACCGCTAAATTTTAACGATCCCTCTTTTTAAGGCTAATACTCAAAGGGTTAGAGGTGATTTCTTCGTATTGTTTACGGGTTCTGTAAATATCAACGGCCATATAAACAGCTCTGCGGAACGACTCTTCAGAAGCAACATTTTTCCCTGCAATGTCATAAGCTGTACCGTGATCGGGAGAAGTTCTCACAATTGGCAGACCGGCAGTAAAATTCACCCCGGAATTGAAAGCAATGGTTTTAAATGGAATTAATCCCTGATCGTGATACATGGCAAGCACTGCATCAAAGTTTTTATAGGTGCCATTGCCAAAAAAACCATCAGCAGGATAAGGACCATAAACCAACATTCCTTCATCCTTTGTTTTATTGATAGCCGGTATAATTATTTGTTGTTCTTCATTGCCTATCACACCATTGTCACCTGCATGTGGATTTAAGCCAAGAACTGCAATTTTAGGTTTTCTAATAGAGAAATCCTGGATCAATGAATTATTCAGTACTTGTATCTTTTTTATTATTTTTTCGGTAGTTAATTCCTGTGCTACACGCGTAACAGGGATGTGACCTGTTACTACTGCAACCCGCAAATTGTCACTTACCAGGAACATAAGGCTGTCACCTGTTCCGAATTTCTCATCCAGATATTCGGTATGTCCGGGGAATTTGAAATCGGGTGATTGGATATTTTCTTTATTAATAGGGGCTGTAACTAAAACGTCTATCTGATTTTGAGAAAGGGCATACGCAGCAGCTTCAAGCGATTTTAATGCATATTTTCCTCCTGCTTCTGTTTGGGCTCCCAATTCAATAATAACATCCTCCTCATATACGTTGATGATATTGGCGCGCTTGTGATTTATTTCCGAAACATCCTTTATCAGATTGAAACTAAAATCTTCTATGTTGAGCGCTTTCCGGTGGAAAGATGCTGTTTTATTAGAACCGAAAATAACCGGTGTGCATACTTCCAGCATCTGAGGATCAAGGAATGTTTTAATAATTACTTCTAAACCGATCCCATTAATATCGCCTTGCGAAATCCCTACAATTATTTTTTCTTCTACCATATCTTTTTTTCGAATTTACCGGCAAAACTACCAATTATAATTAATTCTAACCTATTCAATACAAATATCACTATCCGGAATTTTAAGATTATTTGCTTCTAATGATTTGTACAAAAAAATTGCCACTGCTATTGTTTTCTTAGAAACTACCCAAAAGAAGGAGCTATAGAACACATTATTTTTTGGGAGCAGGTTTTAACTCCGGCTTAATGGCTAAATTCAATTTTGCAGCAATATATGCAGCAATTGGACCGAAATTTTGAGAAACAATTTTTTTAGGATCATTTTCTTTTGATGAAAAGCTGGATGATGCAATTCCCGCTGCAATATTTTTTCCTGTTTTGTCTAAAATGGAATAGTGTACAGCAATTTCGCGTTGAAAGATATCCGTACCAATGTCATAAGTATCCATATTGTTTTTAATATCTAACTGATTAATAAAAACATAGTAATCTGTTTTGTATTTAGTGCTCAGGTAGCTCAATAATTTTTCATCACCGACCTTTGCATTCATAAATTTTTTGTCGGTGCTGATCTCAACCGCAAGCTGTCCGTTTTTAATGCCATTTTTGTGTACTAATGGCGTTTTTACGTCAGTTGGATTCGGAATCAGATCATAAGAAAGGTCGGTGGACTTATAAATATAGGACAAGTCTTTGGCCATTTTAGCGGAATCGGAATAAAAAGAAACAACGGGTGAAATGCTTTGTAATTTTAGCTTAAGCTGCGCATTTAATTGTTGACGAAAGTTTTCACGTATTTGCGGGAATTTCCACTTTGTTTGTTGATTGATCTTCATATCAACATCACTCATATATAATTTCGGATCAAAAGGGACGATCATTATTTTCCGGGTTGCATCAGCAGGATTGGTTTTTGTAGTGCGTGTACCTTCCTGTGAGAAAGCCTCACCCCCTGCCCCTCTCCAAAGGAGAGGGGAGAAAAAAGAAAGGACAAAAAAAAGGAAAGAAATTGAAATGATATTTTTTTTAAAATCAGCCATTATATTAATTTGAAAATGGGATAATTTAATCATTTAATGCTACTGTTTTTGCGTTAGGGATTGCAGCGGAAATCCTTTTCCCTCGCTTTTTAGCGAGGGAAAAGATTGAAGCGAAAAGCCCGCCCCTTTCTTGTTTAAGAAAGGGGAACGCCCAAGGAATTTAAATCAATTTAACAACTTTTAAAATACACTAGCAATTGACGAATTGTTTTGCACCTACTTACTAAACAACCTTACCACATCGTTCCCATTGGCATACAATAACAATGCCAGCAGTAAAAGCATACCCGCGTATTGGGCATATTCCATCAGTTTTTCATTTGGTTTTCTGCCCGTGATAACTTCATATAGTAAAAACATTACGTGCCCGCCATCGAGTGCCGGAATTGGCAGAATGTTCATAATAGCAAGTACTATGCTTAAAAAGGCTGTAAATGCCCAAAAACGCTGCCAATCCCAGGTGGTGCTATACGCCTTACCCATGGCCATAAACCCGCCAATTTCTTTATGAGCATCTTTTACAGTAAAAATCACTGCGAATTGTTTGATATAACTGTCAAATGTTTCGTAGGCCTTATTTACACCTGCAGGAAAAGAAGCAAAGAAACTATACTCTCTTGTTTCAAGAGTAAAATAATTATCTAAAGATTTTGCCGCTACACCCAGCTTCCCTTGTTCGGTTACGGTTGCTTTTGCTTCTATACTGTCATTACCACGAAGTAAAGTAATAGTAACAGGAAGGTTTTGATTGTTTTTCAAGATCTTTACCACATCCTGATAATACGGTGTGGAAGCGTTGTTAACAGCAATTATTTTATCTCCTTTTTTAATTCCGGCTGCTGCTGCAGGCATTTCAGAATAAACACTATCAACATCAAATGGAAAGCGCGGCTCAACAAGGTTATACTTGTTTTTGATCATTTCGCTTAGATCGTCTTCAGTAACAGCAATTTCTACTTTCTGACCATCGCGTTCTACCTGTATGCTTTCTGCTTTATTGATGAGTACCTCATAAGGCACTTTATTGATGCTTTGAACGGGTTTGTTATCCACCGAAAGTATCATATCCCCATCGCGCAGGCCCATCTGGTAGCCAAGAGTATCAACTGCTACACCGAATTTAACATTTTTTGTAGGTAAAAACTCTTCCCCCCAGGTGAACAGAACCATCGCATAAATCAGCATTCCAAGGATCACGTTCACTGTAACACCACCAAGCATGATGATCAATCGCTGCCATGCCGGTTTTGAACGAAACTCCCATGGTTGAGGTGGTAACTTCATTTGCTCTTTATCCATTGATTCATCGATCATTCCGGAGATTTTAACATAACCTCCTAATGGCAACCATCCAATACCATACTCGGTATCTCCTTTTTTTACTTTGAATAATGAGAACCAGGGATCAAAAAATAAATAGAATTTTTCTACTCTGATCTTAAAAAGTCTTGCCGGTATAAAATGTCCTAACTCATGTAAAACAATAAGTATAGAAAGGCTTAAAATAAATTGTGCTGCTTGTGTTAGAACTTCCATTGATTAAGAATAATGAATATTTACGAATCTGTGTTTGTTGTTTAGTCATGCTGAACTTGTTTCAGCATCTTATGTTGAGAACCTGAAACAAGTTCAGGTTGACTTTACCTACTGTTAAATTGTCAAATTGCTTAATTGCTCACTTGCAACTCGTCTTGTTTCTGAATCCGTTTCAACGTAATCGGAATAGCTTGGTTTGTTAATAAAATTAACCGTTTGAAGGCAGTTTTCTACGACATCGCTCATCTCCAAAAATCCAATTTTATCTTTTAAAAATGCTTCCACAGCAATTTCATTTGCTGCATTTAAAACACAGGGGGAGTTACCGCCTTTATTCATTGCTTCAAAAGCGAGTGCAAGGTTACGAAATGTTTTTGTATCCGCTTGCTCAAAAGTTAATTGCGGGTAATTCATAAAATTAAAACGTGGGAAATTGGATTTTATTCTTTGCGGATATCCAAGTGCGTATTGTATCGGTAATTTCATATCCGGCAAGCCCATTTGGGCTTTCATGCTGCCATCGGTAAACTGAACAATGGAATGAACAATACTCTGAGGATGCACAATTACTTCAATTTGTTCGGGTTTTAATCCAAATAACCACTTCGCCTCTATTACTTCTAATCCTTTATTCATCAATGATGCAGAGTCGATCGTTATTTTGGCTCCCATCTCCCAATTAGGATGTTTTAATGCTTGTTCTTTTTTTATTGTTGCTAAAAAAATTTTGTCCTTCCCTCTGAATGGTCCACCGGAGGCTGTTAAATATATTTTTTCGATAGGGTTCTGAAATTCTCCTGCAAGGCATTGAAATATTGCCGAATGTTCCGAATCAACAGGGTAGAGGTTTACACCTTTTTCTTTGGCAAGTGAGGTAACCAGATCTCCAGCAACTACCAATGTTTCTTTATTTGCTAAAGCAATTTGTTTTTCTGCTTTTATTGCCGACATGGTGGATTCAAGTCCTGCATAACCAACAATAGCGGCAAGTACCATATCAATGCTATCCATTGTTACCACTTCTACAATTGCCTTATTGCCTGCAAATACTTTAATATCAAAAGCTTTTAATGCTTCTTTCACATAGAGGTATTTGCTTTCGTCAGCAATTACAACTGCATTTGGATTAAATTCAATGGCTTGTTTGATCAATAGATCGGCATTTCCATTGCCGGTGAGTACCTCAACTGCAAGAGTTTCGGAATTAGCACGGATCACATCTAAGGTTTGTGTGCCTATAGAGCCTGTAGAGCCAAGTATTGCTATGTTTTTTTTCTTCGTTTCCAAATGTTTTATTGCAAGTAATTTTTTAATTAAAGCCTCATGATGTATTGTCCTGTAAAATAAATTTTGATCCGAAATTTAATTATTTGGGCGTTCCTTTCTTAAACAAGAAAAGCCGGGCTTTTCGCTTCAATCTTTTCTAAAAAGAAAAGGGTTTTCGCGGAATTTATCCTTAGCTCTTGTCGAAGGAATCCCTAACTCAATCCGTACCTCTAAAACACCATATAATCCTGCGGATCAATTGCATTTCCGTTATACCATAATTCAAAATGTAAATGCGGGCCGGTAGTTTGTTCTCCCGAATTACCAATAATGGCAATAGCTTCACCGGCTTTTACATAATCACCTATTTTTTTTAGGAGTACAGAGTTGTGCTTATATACAGATATTAAATTATTACTATGCTGTACCGTAATGGTATAACCGGTTTCTGACGACCAGGTAGCTATGATCACTGTTCCATCCAGGGTTGTTTTTATTGCTTCGTTCTCCGGGCCAACAATATCAATACCGAAATGCTGCTCATTTGTTTTAAATGAACTGGTAACCATTCCTTTTAAGGGTGTAAAAAAGGAAAAATTAGTGATTCCGTTTTTGTTTGCTCCGGTTTCGTATGCCAGACTATACTGATCCTGCGACTCAATGTTTTTTCGCAATTCCTCTTCATTTTTTGAAGCGGACATTTTTAATTTATTATATTCTTTATTTTTATCCGGTCGGTTTTGATTGGTATCAAGCTTAATATCTCCCCGCAATAGATTACTGATATTTGCCATAAATGCATTTTGTGCTATCATCGACTTTTCGAGGGAATCGCTTTTGAAAGTGAGTCGAACTAAGTTTCTTCTAACGCCAGTATCGGCATAGCCGGGAATGTATTCACGCAAAGGTGTGAAAGCAATAAGAGAAGTAACGATCATAACCATTACAATAGTTACTGACCCTATTAAAATAAATAAGCCTAATGGAGTAAGTTGTAATGAAAGCTTTTCTTCAAAGGTATCGTCATTCATTACCACCAATCGGTAGCGATTGCGCAATCGTTGGATGAATTTACCTTTCTTATCTTTTTGTTCGGTCATATAGCTTACAAATATCGTTAATTTTTTTGTAAGAACATGAGGTTGGATTTTGGCGTTTGCCAAAGAGGATGAAGGAAGTACTTAATTCGGAAAATTGCACAGTGGATATTTGATGTATTTGTGTTTGTAAAGAGTTTTTCAGACTGTGATTTTTCTTTACTAAAAGGGAATTTTATTATTATGGAATTACTGTTATTTCATTGGTGGTAACCATATTGCTTTTGTTTCCGGCCCTGTCCTTTAATGTAATTTCAAATTTTACAATTGTATGTGGTCCAAATAATGGTGAAGTTCTTAATTTAATTTTTATTTGACCGTCTAATGCCTTGTACTGCCCGTCAGGTGTTATATTCGGGACACGATAACTGTAATATAAAGTGTCAAATTGTGCTGTTCCAAATGAAGAGTCAACAGGAGTGAAAACCCCAGTAATTGGGTGTTTAAATAAATATTTCATTTTCAGATCATCTTCAGAAATTACATCTCCAAAAAATATACCAACATCACCATCACCATCTTTAAATTTAATGAAACAGTCGGCTGAATCATTGCCATAGGAAACAAACTTTTCGAACTCAATAACAGGTTGAGGTGGAAACTGCTTTTCCTTAACACATGATGTGGTAGAAGTAACAATAAGCACTACTAAAAGCGATATGTAGATAAAATGTTTCATTGATTATGAATAGAACATAAAATTATTAATTATTTTTGGCCAAAGCAAATTAAAACGTGTC
>JAZKBX010000321.1:0-14286 GCA_040388455.1 Bacteroidota bacterium | reverse complement strand
CCAGACATTTGACAGCTTATTTACAATTTGCAATGAATTAATTCCAACTAAAAAAGGACAGAGAAAATATTATTTACCTTATTCGAACCAGAGAAAATGAACAACGAGAAAGAAAAAACGCCCTACACGGGTTTTGCGTTAATGGGTGGACAGTTCAAATATAAACATTCGATCAATTAATAAACTTAGTGCGGTCAAACAGTTGAGTGGTTTCAATAGCCCACCAACGAAAAGCCCGAAACCGTAGCGCTAATATTACACACCAAGGAGTTGCCTGTGGTTTGATCAGTTTAGTTTTTTTAGCGGGCAATTGTTTTCACAATGGAGGTAGATTAAATTATCAAAACTTGCTAAAAATACAAGTTTTGATAATTTATTTAAGAATTATAATTTTTATGAAAAAAGGAATATTACTACTTTTCGGACTTATTTGTTTTTCAATTGGAAAAGGTCAAACAATACCTTCATTCCCGGGAGCCGAAGGGTTTGGAGGGAAAACAATTGGTGGAAGAGGCGGGCAGGTGATTTATGTTACCACTCTTGATTCAAATGGGCCAGGTTCATTAGCAGAAGCTTTATCCACTCCTGGACCACGATACATACTTTTTAAAGTAAGCGGTATAATTAATGCTGCTGCTGAAGTTATATATGGCGATTTTACATTAGCCGGGCAAACTTCTCCGGGAGGCATCATTGTTAGAGGTTTTGTTATTGATGAAATGTACGATACCATTGGGACTGGAGACAATATGATCATTCGCCACATTCGTTCCCGTCCAAATCCGGATACAAATATTGTTGGGCAAGGATATGTGCTGGATGATGCATTCCGGTTTGATGGTGCTTCAAATACCATTGTAGACCACTGTTCATTCGCGAACGGTATTGATGAATGTGTTCAGATGTCGAATTCAACCAATATTTCACTTCAGTATTGTTCATTGGCAGAAACATTGGGCGATCATTTTTATTTAGGTGGCATGTTGATGAACTATTCGAACGCTGAACATCCCCAGGATAGTATTAGTATTCATCATAATATATGGAATAGGATAGGAGGCAGGATGCCTGAATTTAGCTGTGAATCTCCTTTTTGCGGGTCACGTCCATTAAATATTGAACTATCCAACAATTTGATCTGGGATCAGGCCATTAATATATGGTACAATTCAAACATTGACCAAACTGCACCTATGCCTGTTGATTCATTTTTCCTGGATATGAATTGGGTAAACAACTACAGTGTTGGTCGTTCGGATTATACCGGAGGAATGATATCGCATGATTTTATGAATTTTGCTGATAATCGCTTTTACGCAAGTGGTAATAAAATGAATTTATATCCATCCTATTCGGATTATGACCTTTTTTACTGCTGCAATGATTTTTCATCGGCAGGGAATAACCCAAATACAGATATGGGAACGTTAACACAAGAGGCCGTTAGGCATCCTTTTCCATTAATTACATATACACCAACAACTAATTTAACAAATTTCATTTATTCAAACGCAGGGGCCTTTCCTCGCGATAGTATGGATAGGCGTTTGTTTAGTCCCTTACCGAACAATACACCCGATCTAACACCAGTCGATTCCATTGATCATTTCCACGATGCATTTATTCTCGATTTCAATTCCGGAAATCCTCCGTCAGCGCTTATTGATACTGATAATGATGGTATGCCGGATTATTGGGAAACAGCTCACAGTTTAAATAATGGAGTGCAGGATCACAATGGAACAGGGCTTTCATCCTCAATTACAGGAATTACCGGTTACACAAATTTAGAATGTTATATCAATTGCCTTTCGGATTTTTTAGTTTCCGGGCAGTCTAATTTTGCTTGTGGCATAACAGGAGCAACTTCAGTTGAAACTATAAGCAAAAATGAGGAATATGTCTACGTATATCCAAATCCAACCAAGGGCGATTTTACTATTTTGTTGCCAAAAGCAAGTGAGGAAATAACGATAATTAATTCGCTTGGCCAGGTAATCTATAATTTACCAACGAACGGACAAACATCTTTGAATTTTGAGTTATCTAAAAATGGCATCTATTTCATACAAATAGTACTAAAAAATCAAATAATTACGAGAAAAGTGGTTGTTTGTAACTAAAATATAGGTAATTTCAATAAAAAACCAGTTGGCATTTAATTGTAATAAGGATGATTATTATGATTTCTACATATTAATTGTAATTTTGACAAAAAAATCTTAAAAACCCGGCAATTTTAACACTTGTTTTTTATAAAATAAAGAACTTAAATTGCACTAAATAACAGACAATACTATATTCCCATTTTATTATCAAAAACTGAAACCCCACATGAAGAAAAAGTTTAAAAATGTTTGCAATCTAATTGCTTCGTTAGTTATCGGTGCTGCAAGTACTATGCAGGCACAAGCTGTATTTGTTGATAAAGTGGCGCCTCGCCCTGACGGGATGGTTATTGCCTATGAAAAGTACAAGCTGCCGAATGGTTTGACCATCATTATTCATGAAGATCACTCTGATCCGATCATGAACCTGCAAGTAACCTATAAAGTAGGTTCTGACCGTGAAAGTTTTGGTAAGTCAGGATTTGCTCATTTCTTTGAACACATGATGTTCCAGGGGTCATTAAATGTGAAAGACGAAGAGCATTTTAAACTTATTTCTTCTGCAGGTGGTGATATGAATGGGTTTACAACCAGGGATAAGACCGTTTATTATGAAACACTGCCAAGTAATCAAATGGAACTTGCATTCTGGTTAGAGTCTGATAGAATGGGCTTTTTATTAGATTCGCTTACTTCTAAAAAATTCGAAAATCAACGTGATGCCGTAAAAAATGAAAAAGGACAAGGAGATAACCAACCTTACGGCCTTATGAGCGAATTAAAAGACCAAACTCTATACCCGCTAAAACATCCTTACAACTGGCCGGTAATTGGTTTTGTTGATGATTTGAACAGAGCAAATTTAGAAGATGTGAAAAACTTTTTTCTTCGTTGGTATGGTCCTAACAATGCAATCCTAAATGTTTCAGGAGATGTTGATCCAAAAGAAGTGATCCGTTTAGCTGAAAAATATTTCGGTCCTATTCCTGCAGGTCCGGAAGTTAAGAAAATGAAAGTTGCAAATTTTGTTCTTCCTGCTGATAAGTACGAAAGCTATAAAGACAATATTTACCTTCCTTTAAATTACAGAACGTATCCAACTGTACCACAATACCACAGAGATGAACCGGCTTTAGAACTTTTAGCTTCAATGATGGGTGACGGTAATAACTCTATTTTTTATAAGAATTTTGTAAAAAGTAAACTTGCTATTGAGGCAGGTGTTAGTTATTCAGGTAGTGAGCTAGCGGGTGAGTTTTCAATGTATGTAGTTGCATTCCCTCCGGAGGATTATAATTTTGCAAAAATGTTCAACGAATTGGATGGTAAAGTAAAAGCTACTATTGAAGAGTTTGAAAAAACAGGGATTACTGATGAGGCATTGCAAAGAGCTAAAGCTAAAAAGGAATCTGCCATAATTGATTTTGGTTCAAGTGTTTTTAATAAAAATTATAACCTTTCGGAATGGGAAAGACTTTTAGGTAAACCATTTAATTTACCGGATGAATTGGATCGTTTTGCTAAAGTAACCAATTTGGATATAGCACGTGTATTGAATAAATACTTAAAAGGTGCAGGTGCAGCAATTGTTGACGTTTATCCGAAAATGGCTTCTAAAGATACAGCAAAAAGTTATAATCCTTATGCTGAAATGAAGCTGGGACCTGATCCTGAATATGCTAATTTAAAATACAATAAACCTGTTGATACATTCGAACGCAGTAAAAAACCTGCAGGCACAGCTTCAAAAACACCAAATGTTCCTGATTATTTTACTCATACTATGAAAAATGGATTAAGAGTATTAGGAACAAAAGATACTGAAACTCCTAAAATTGTATTATACATGGAAATAGGTGGCGGTGATCTTGTTTTAAAGCCTGAAGAATCGAAAAAAATGGGAATTTCAGCACTTACTGCTTCTATTATGAACGAGGGAACCCAAAGTTTTACAACTGAACAGATCAGTGCAGAACTTGAAAAGTTGGGTAGTTCTATTTCATTCAGCGGAAGTAAAGAAAATACAACTGTTGTTTTGGAATGTTTGAAAAAGAACCTGGATGCTTCATTAAAATTATTGGAAGAAAAATTATTGAAACCAAAGTTTGATGCTGAAGATTTCAAACGTGTGAAAAAACAATATAAAGAGGAATTGAAGAATGAAAAAACAAGTCCTCAAACGCTTGCAAACAAAGCGTATCAGAGTATATTGTTCGGGAACTCACCTTTTGGCACTTTCCCTTCTGTGAAAAATGTGGATAAGCTTGAACTGGAGGATGTAAAAGACTATTACAATAAATATTACTCTCCTTCTGTTGCAACTTTAACGGTGGTTGGTGATATTACTGATAAAGAGATCCTTCCTAAACTTGAATTCATGGAAAAATGGGTAGCAAAAGAAGTAATTATTAAACCGGTAATGACTGTTCAGCTTCCTGAAGAACCTCAGATCTTTGTTGTGAATAAAGATTTTGCCCCTCAATCAGTAATTATGATGGGTTATACTTCTTTACCTTTTGATGCAACAGGTGATTATTTTAAAAACACGGTTGTTAATTTTGCTTTTGGTGGTGCTTTTAACAGTCGTATCAATCTTAATTTAAGAGAAGATAAAGGATATACCTATGGCATCCGCTCTTATTTTTCCGGAAACGAATATAAAGGGGCTTATACTGTTTCCACTTCAGTGAAAAGAGGATCTACAGCTGTTTCTTTAAAGGAAATTATGAAAGAAACAAAAAATTACATTGATAATGGTGTTACTGATGAAGAGATCAATTTTACAAAGAGTTCTCTTTTGAACAGTGAAGCCTTAAATTACGAAACATCTTTTGACAAAGCATTGTTCCTTAATAAAATAGGGCGTTATAAGCTTAGTAAAGATTTTACTGTTCAGCAGTCAAATATTTTAAAAAATATGACCAAAGAAGAGTTTAATCAGCAAATTAAAAAGGCTTATAAAACGAATATCGCTATCGTTATTGTTGGAGATAAGGATATCATAAAAGGTCAGTTAGATAAGATCGCGAATACAAAAGATGTGAATGAATCAATGAAAGTTGGTAAAATAAAGGATTTCACGTTCGACTAACATAAAATAAAACTAGGGCACTAAATTTGCTGCAGAGCGCACATATTTCGAATATTCAGTGAAAATCTGTGTGATCTGTGGCAAATATTATTTTTTTATCATTAAAAATTTCAAATCTACTATGAAAAAAGTTTTTTTATTCCTCTCTCTTTCGCTTCTTGTTTTTAATACAATAGCGCAGCAAAATCAAGTTCAGAATACAAACAATGCTTTAAGGGCAGGTGAGCTCGACAGAGCAAAAATAGCCATCGATCTGGCAGCAGAACATGAGTCAACCAAAAATCTGACTAAAATGTGGCTGTATCGCGGTAAAACATATTTGGGGATCTATGATTCTAAAACCTACAAAAATCTGGATGCGAATGCAGCTCTAAAAGCGGTTGAAAGTTTTATTAATTGTTTAAAGGGTGATAAGGACAATGTTTACAAAGATGAGGTTACCGGTTTGCTTGTTGCGAGTGCTTTAAGACTTTATAACAATGGCCTTGATGCTTACCGAAGTGGTGATTTTGTGAGGGCTACCAAAAATCTAACCGTTGTATTTGAAGCTTTCCCTTACGATAAAGACAAAACCCTTACCAGAAGCAATATTACTCCTGAAACGCTTAATTATGATCTGTATTCTATTTCCAGAGATGCGAAAGACCTTGGGAAAGCAAAAGAGTACCTTCAAAAGTTAGTTGACGCGCATTATAAAAGCCCTAAAATTTATATTGATATGAGCAGAATATTGATCTCTGAAAAGGATACTGTTAAAGCGCTTGAATATATTGAAATGGGTAGAAATTTGTTTGAAGATGATGTAAAGTTAATTAACGCTGAGCTTACAGTATATATTCAGCAGGGAAAAACAGATGTTCTTTTGGTGAAATTAGATAAAGCGATAGAATCAGCACCTGATAATGAATTGCTTTATTATACACAAGGTCTAATTTATAAGGATAAAAAACAAGTTGACAAAGCAGAAGTTTCATACAAAAAAGTGTTGGAACTGAAAGCCGATCACCTTGATGCCAACTATGAGTTAGGCGTTTTATATTTTAACAGGGGAGCAGAATGGAACACTAAATCAAGTAACCTTCCATTAAGCGAAACAAAAAAGCAGAAAGAGTATGATGAAAAGGCAAGTGCTGATTTTAAAAGTTCAGTTCCTTATCTTGAAAAAGCGCATGAATTAAATCCTAATGATGTTAGTGTTATTCAATCTTTAATGAAAGTTTATGGAAGAATTGGAGATGATGTGAAATTTGCTGCAATGAAAGAAAAATTAGATAAATTTAAGGCAAAAAAATAAGTTTAAACGGACAATTGAAAATTGATAATGGATAATTAACAATTACTAATTATCCATTATCAATTTGCATAAACTAATAAATTATGAAAAAAAATGTACTTCTGTTTTTGTTGTTAATCTCTGTTTTTAATGGGTATTCACAACGATCAAAAGAGAATAATGCTGTGTTTTATTTTAAAGATTATAACACTAACAAAGATACCGCCTCACTCAGAAAAGCAAAGGAGTATATTGATCTGGCATCGGAACATATTGATACTAAAGATAAAGCATCTGTACAAGTACTTAAAGGTCAGATATATCTGGCAATATATGAAACCAACAAAAGAGCTGAAGAAGAGAAATTAATGAGTATCGCTGATCCGAATAAGAGAACTTTTGCATCACTTCAAAATACTCCAACAGGTGAATTGAAGATTGCACATCAGGCTTTTGTAAAAGGAAAAGAATTGGATGTAAAAGGAAATTATACAGCTGAGGTGAAAGCCTTAACCAATATTGGTATTTATTTCGATAATACAGGAAGAGCTAATTTTAATGGCAAAAAATACCCGGAAGCATTAGCAGCTTTTGAAAGCGCTTATGAGATCAGTGGTAGTAAGGATACCACCGTACTTTATTTTTGTGCCACATCAGCTGAGATGGCTAAAGATTATGATAAAGCTAAAAAGTATTACCAAAAAATGATCGAAACCAAGCAGGGGCAGGGAAATACCTATGCTTCATTGGTAACAGTTTATAAAATGGCGGGAGATACAGTAGGAGCGATGGACGTATTAAAAAAAGGAAGAGCTGCTTTTCCGAATGATATTAACCTGGTAATAAGCGAAACCAATTATTTTTTAGAAATTAAGAAAAGCAGGGAAGCCCTGAGCAACTTAAATATCGCTATCGAGGCAAAACCTACCGATCATAACTTATACCTTGTGAGAGGTAATATTTATGATAACCTGGCAAATCCTAAAGATGATAAAGGCAATGACCTTGAAAAACCAAAAGACTATGCCGAAAATCTCAAATTGGCGGAAGCTGATTACAAAAAGGCAATTGAATTAAAGCCCGATTATTTTGATGCGCTTTATAATTTAGGTGTTTTATATAACAATCAAGGTGTAGTGCTTAATAAATTAGCGGATAAAATAACCGATAATAAAAAATATACAGCAGCAAATGAAAAGGCAACTGAACAATTTAAAAATGCAATGCCCGTTTTAGAAAGAGCTTTGGAATTGCATCCCAATGAAAAGAATACAATGATTGCATTAAAACAAATTTACGCGCGCTTGCAACTGTTAGATAAGTTAAAAGCCATAAACGAAAAATTGAAGAACTAAAGGCTTCCACCTTAGTTCGGATATTTTAAAGCGGGGGACTCAAAAGGTTCTCCGTTTTTATTTAAAAATATAACTCTTGTGTTGTGACGAAACTTTATTTTCAATTCATTTCAATTCACAGACAATGAAAAAAATTTTGACTGCGTTTCTTATTACAATTGCCCCTTTAGCTTTTGGACAGAATAATTTCAAATGTATTTTGCTCGACAACAAGGATTCAACGACAATTCAGTTTGCAGTTGTTAAACTATCGGAGATTAGCCGAAACACTTTGACAAACCATATTGGCGAGTTTAGCTTTCAATTGCCTGACAACTTAAAAGAACTTCATTTTGAAATTTCGGCATTGGGTATTAGGGATACGATTACGTATAATCCTAAATACAATGGTATTGAGAAAATATATGCTAAGAAAACTCAATTCAATCTTAAAGCTGTAAGTGTTGTTGGACTTTCAGCAAAAGAAATTGTTTTAAAAGCCATTTCTTTAATACCCGTTAACTACACTGATTCAAGTTTCGCCTCTTTTTCTTTTTTTCGTCATTATGAAAAAGTAAATGGGAAATTTAAAAACCTTATTGAAGCACAAGCGGTGGTAATGTTTAAAGTATCTACTTCAAATAATCTGTTTACAACAAAAAATGCTTTCGCAATTCAACAAATGCGTAGAAGTAATTTCTCTTACGCAATTACTGATCTTAAGTATGGTAGAGATGGATTCTCAACATTGTTAGAGCAGGAACCCGTTTACAATTTAGCCTCAAGTTCATTAGCACCTGTAGCCCTTTACGATTATAGTATGCACTTTGACACAGTAAATAAATCAGATGATTATATAATCAATTACACTTGTGATGCCTTTTCAAGCGATAATCATGGAATTGACAATATTGCAGAGGCTCGAATGTTAGGTGAATGCCGGGAATCAGGAACAATTGTGATTGACCGCAATTCATTTGCATTCAAAAAGATAGAAAGGAATGCATTCAGAAACAAAGGCTTCCTGTATCCAAAAAATAATAATTGGCTTCGCCCTTCTTTAAATTATTATATGAATTTTATTGATGGTAAGTTGATTTCAGAATATACTAAAGTAGAAGGAAAATGGTTTTTAAAAAGAATTTGTCGTGAGTATACTCATGAATATTACAAAGGGGGGAGCAACTCAAAAGAGTTTACTATAACAGAGGTAAATGAATGGTATGCTGACAGCGTTACACACTTTATTACTGCTGATTTAATCGGGAAGTTTTATAGCTCAGTTGATTTGCCTTCATACTCATACTCTTATAACAAAAATAGATGGTCACAAGAAGCCCATCCATTTTATTTCTTCAATAAGCACGATATTTACACAGATTTAGAAAAAAAGACTACCATTGAACAACAGTTTTTAAGTAACGGAAAGTAATAGTATTAGTTAACATGCGGAAATGGAATTGTAAAATGAGTGTCTTTTTTTCTTGAAATTATGAAATAAATTGAATTATGATGTTTTGTTCTAATAAAATAAAGCTGCTTTTGCTTTTAGTAATGCCAATCAGCGTGAATATAAGCTATTCCCAAACAATAAGCATTGTTGAAAAAGCACCATTGCCGGTTATGCTTATTCAATCTTCTGGAATAGAGGTTGTTAATAAAAATTATATCTGGTCGCATAATGATAGTTCCGGGAATCCCGAGTTATATAGTTTTGATTCAACAGGTATATTGCTCCGGACCTTAAAGATCTTAAATGCCACCAATATAGATTGGGAAGATATGGCGCAGGATGCTTTGGGTAATTTTTACATCGGTGATTTTGGTAATAACACCCATAACCGTCAGGATCTGAAAATTTATATTATTCCTGACCCTGCAACTATATTGGTAGATAGTGTTATTCCGCAGGTGATCAATTATTCCTATTCCGATCAGTTTGCATTTCCACCGCCAGATTCATTGAAGAATTTTGATGCGGAAGCGATGATCGCTTATCAGGATTCACTTTATATATTTTCGAAGGATTGGTCGAATCCCTACAGCGGGTATACAAAACTGTACAAACTTCCTTCAGCTCCGGGAACGTATGTTGCCGAATTGATAGACAGTTTTTATACTGGTCCGGGACCTACAATTCCATATTCAATTACTTCAGCAGATATCAGTCCTGACAATACCAGATTAATACTGCTGGGTTACAATAAATGCTGGTTATTTACCAACTTTACCGGTAACGATTTTTTCTCGGGGACGAGTCAACTATTTAATATCCCTTTATCTCAAAAAGAAGCAATTGGTTTTATCACAAATGATGACCTTTATGTAACTGATGAATTGGTGTCAACGATAGGGCGAAAATTGTATTATATGAAGATCCATCCAGACCCTTCGGCTTTAAATGAGCTGGAAAATGAACCCCTGAATTTTACCGTATTTCCAAATCCATTTTCTGAAAAAATAACCATTTCAATTGCCACAAAAGAGGCCGGCAATTACACATTAACTATTTACAATGAACTAGGACAAAAGATATTTTTGAAAAAAGGGTTTTCTTCTCCTGGAACTGCTCATGATCTTACCATTGACGAATCTGTTTTTAAAAACAATTCCGGGATCTTTATAATAGAAGTGAGCCTGGATAATGGCCAGGTATTCAGGAAGGAAATTGTTAAATATTAGGGGGAAGAAAACCTTATGTTATATTTGACAATAATTTCATAGGTCAGCAGGTAAAGGTTGCCACAGATTAATTGAAAAATTATATGAACAGTAAGTCGTATTATAAATACAAATTTGGTTATATAAATATTGACCAAGAAAATGTTTATTTAACTTCTACTGGAAATTGGTCAGAAATTAAAGTGCTTGGCGAAAAAGTATTCGGGAAATCTAGCAAAAAGATTGGAAAAGTAATTTCGATTTATTTTCTCCTAGCAATTTTATTGTTAATGACAATTGCTTCCTTTTTTTTTAACGAAAAAATACCATATGCAGTTGGGACATTAGCTGTTGGAATTGCTGGGGTGCACAGACTCAAAAAGTATTTTGACACAGAAACAGGTCAAAGATTTTTTATACCAAAAAATAAAATTATTGATATCGTTTGGGAGAATGATTTCATGACTCTGCATTTTAACACTTTGGAAAATGAGCTAGATAAGATAGTTCTAAGAAATATTGAGGGTGATATAGAACAATTGAAACAAGAATTAAAAGCAACGAACAGCTAATAACAAGCAAGCGCATAATAGCTACGCATATCACAAAATATACAATTCCAATTAAAATGATGAAAAAGCACCCTAAAGCCCTTATTTATTTATTTCTTTCTGAAATGTGGGAACGTTTTGGATTTTACCTGATGCTTGGAATATTTTTCCTTTATATGACCGACACCGAACGAGGTGGTCTGGCAATGGGGAAAAAGGAAGCATCCGATATTTTCGGAACCTATATCGCGCTGGTTTATCTGACTCCATTTATTGGCGGTTTGCTGGCCGACAGGGTTTTAGGATACCGGCTTTCAATTACTATTGGAGGGATTTTAATGGGGATCGGGTATTGCGGACTTGCCCTTCCGGGACCCACAGCTTTTTATGTTTCTCTGCTTACTATTTGCATAGGCAATGGTTTTTTTAAACCAAATATTTCAACATTGCTTGGGAATGTATATAACGATGATAAATACAAACTATTAAAAGATTCGGGATACTCTATTTTTTACATGGGTATAAATATCGGGGCTTTTATCTGTAATTTTTTCGGATCCTACCTGCGGAATACGTTCAGCTGGGGAGCAGCATTTTCGGCTGCCGGCATAGGAATGTTCATTGGAGTTATCATATTCTGGATCGGGCAGAAACATTATAAACATGCAGATGTTCGCAAACCGACAAAAAAAGAAGATATGCCGGTAAGTCAAATTTTAGGCTTAACACTTCTTCCTGCTTTAATTGCCGGATACATCGGCTGGATCATTCCGGGAAATATTTTCGGAAGTGATAGTACGGATGCCTTTATATTTGGTGCATTACCTGTTGCCGGGTATTATGTATCCCTGATGGTGCGTTCCAATGCTGAAGACAAAAGGCCTATTTCTGCTTTGCTTGCAGTGTTTGCTGTCGCGATCGTATTTTGGGCCATTTTTAAACAAAACGGAACGGCTTTAACAACCTGGGCTGAAAGTTATACTGACCGGGAAATTCCTACAGCACTTGTTAAACCGGCAAAAGCACTTGGTATGGTTCAGGAACCTGTGTATGTGAAAGACTCTGTACCTTATGCCGATGCTCAATTCCGGATTGCCCGAGATGCGAATGGCAAAGCTGTAAAGACCTTCGACTATCCTTTATATTTCAGAAATATTCCACCCGAGAAATTACCTGCTGAAGGCGAACGAGTCGCGCTTGTTTCTACAGAACTCTTGCAATCTGTGAATCCTTTTTGGGTGGTTTTATTAACACCACTCCTTGTTTTTTTCTGGGCTTTCCTGAAAAGAAGAAATAAAGAACCCAGTACCTCATGGAAAATTTTTTACGGATTATTTATAACGGCCTTATCTACGCTTGTGATGGTGGGGGCAACGTATGCCTGCCATAATGGACTGGGAAAGAGTACAATATGGTGGCTTATCGGAAGTTATGGTGTAATAACAGTTGGTGAACTATGCTTAAGCCCAATGGCATTATCATTAGTTTCAAAACTTTCTCCACCGCGTTTGACAGGCTTAATGATGGGAGGCTGGTTTCTTTCCACATCAATTGGAAACAAAATGAGTGGTGTTCTGGCTAGTTTATGGGATGGCTATGAGAACAAAGCTAATTTTTTCCTGGTGAATTTTATTCTTGCGTTAATTACCTCGGCCGTTATTTTAATGATGATCAAATGGCTGAACAAAATTATGAAGGAGCATGGCGTTTAGATTCATTTGGGCGTTTTACTTTATATGATGTTATTTTGCTCAAGTTCAATATATAAATTTTATTTGGGCGTTTCCCTTTCTTAAACAAGAAAGGGCCGGGCTTTGCGCTTCAATCTTTTCTAAACAGAAAAGGATTTACGCTGCAATCCCTAACGCAAAATTTTACAATGAGAGAGAATTTCCAACCCAATGAAAGAAGAGAAAAAAATACTTGAATGAGATTACTACGCTCAGGTAGAGTATATTGCTATTTAACATAATATTAATTATAAGACAATCTGATCGACTTTCAGAATACCTATAATTTTAATTTCCTTTCAGTATTTTTCACATATTAAAATTCAAAAAATTTCTTTACATCAACTTCCAATGCTTGAGCTATTTTTAAAAGAGTTAACGAGGTCGCATTTATTCTGCCCTTCTCAATGGGAATGAGATTCGATTTTTCAATATCGCAACGATAGCCAAGTTCTGCAATAGTTAATCCTTTCAACTTTCTGAGTTTAGTGATATTCTTGCCAATTAGTAATAAGTATTCCGGTCCGGTCATTTAATAACATGATATTTTGCACAAGTTTGCCATTTAATAAAAAAATATAAGGTATAATATATTATACCTTGCTTTTTTTATTAAATTCGCCCTCTAAAAATAGATGTAAAAAACATTGTTGTTTTTAATTGCTTCAAGTTTTAACATTGCTATTCGAGTAACAAGCTACAATTGCTATGGAAGCATTTGTAGCCATAAAACTGTAAGAATCTGAAGAAAGAAACATACCACATCAATAGGATGGACACAAATGAACTCATAGCCTTTACAGCACACGACCTGCGGAATATCATCGCCCGCATTTACGGATTGAACAGTATTGTGAAAGAAAAATTACGGGGGCTTCCCGACAAGGAAGCCCAAAAGATGACAGACTTAATCACCTCACAGTGCCAACATGGGTTAGCCTTAACGGAAGGGCTTGTTCATACATATAAATTGAGCATCTGTTCATTGACCGCATTACTGAACAAACAGATAACTCTGTACAGGTATCAGGCAGAAAAAAAAGGCATCGAGTTGACAGCTGACATTCCTAAAAGTGAGATTTATGTGGAGACACGGATAGTCCCCCTTATTCGGGTACTTGACAACCTGTTTGACAACGCTGTGAAATTTACGCCCCGCTGTGGTAGTATCAAAATCACTTTAATACAGACGGACAATAGAGCCGTAATATCATTCAGTGACAGTGGTATTGGCATCCCGGAAAGTTTTCAGCCGCTGCTTTTTGAGAAGAACGAACAAACACAAAGACTAGGAACGGAAAACGAACCTTCAACAGGTTTAGGATTGTATATCAACAAACAACTGACTAAAGAACTTAAAGGAGAAATATGGTATGAAAGCCCTGAAAACAGTGGGGCAACATTTTATATATCATTTGACAGCAGGGACAATTTTTGACAAAGGAGATCCATTTTTCATCCAGTTGTAACTGATTTCATCAAAATCTTATCAATTCTATTGCCATCCATATCCACTATTTCAAACTCGTAATTTTTAT
>JAZKBX010000320.1:4824-10236 GCA_040388455.1 Bacteroidota bacterium | reverse complement strand
TTCCACCAAAACAGGAAGCATTTAATTGAGACGTTATGGTTGCGGTTGGACCGCCTCCATTAACAGTAACAGTTCCGCTCCCGGTTGTTGAGCAACCTAAAAAATCCGTAATGGTAACCAAATAGGTTCCTGCGCCAATATTAGTGATCGTTAATGTTGTTGCGCCACCATTGTTCCACAAATAAGTTAAAGTACCTGTTCCTCCACTTGCAGAAACCGTTGCGGAACCAGCAGCTAGCCCGCAGGGTGTTGATGTTGTATTTATCTGGGCTGTTATTGAATCCGGCTGACTAATTATAACCGTTTCAACACCTTCACAACCAATGCTGTCAATAACAGTAACCGTATAGGTTCCTGCCATCAGGTTGGTCGCTGTTGCGGCATTCCCTCCGCTTGCAGCCCATAAATACATCAAACTACCTGACCCTCCGGTAACAGAAACGGTTGCACCACCATTATTTCCGCCATAACAGCTAACATTTGTTTGGGAGGTTACGGTTACTATTGGCCCCCCTCCTGAATTAGTTATTGTTACCTGATCAGAAGTGGGAGCAGGACAAGGAGCATTGCTGATCGTCCATTCAAATACATTTATACCAATGCCCAATCCTGTTATTCCGGATATTTCGGAAGTAGGTGTTGTGATCGTTCCGGTTCCACTTACCAGGGTCCACACTCCTGTTCCAACTATTGGGAAATTCCCGGCTAAAACTGTTGAATTGCTGCAAACTGATTGGTCAGGCCCTGCCGCGGCTATTGTAGTAGTTGTTGGAGGTTGAGTAATGGTAACAATGATTGATCCGGGACAGTTATTGGAATCCAGAACATTTAGTGTATACGTACCTGCAGGAAGACCCGTGAAACTCTGTGTTCCGGTAACGTCAGTAAAAGTTGTAACTGTAGCACCTCCCCCATCTACTAAAGTATAATCCCACGGAGAAATACCTCCGCTGGTGGTTGCATTGAAGCTTCCAACTGATTGTCCAAAACAAGGGTTGTGAACAATGTTTGAAGATGTAACGGTCAATTGCGGGCAAACTTCAGAACAGTTTGGTAAAGAAGACAAACTAGTTATTTGTAAACTGTCTCCATTGCCATCAATAAAAAGTATAGGATATGTTCCTGAAGGTGTAACAGTTGTGCCTGTTGTAAAGCTTACCCATGAAGTTACATTTACTGCGCAGCCTGCAGGAATAGCACAACCAAAGAGACATGCACTGCAGTCTTGTGTAGTTGTTTGATTATACCATGTATAAGTAGGTGTTCCACTTGTGGCTGTGATGTCGCCATTTATTTCCTGACAGGCAGTTAGTGGCACACAGGCACTTACAACAATGCTTACAGAATCAGATCCACAAGGTAAGGTATAAACTATAGTATGAGTGCCAACACCTGCTGTGGCAGGGGTAAAAACTCCGGTTGAAGGGTTAACACCGGCACCACTCCATGTTCCACCAGATTGAGAAGGAGCTAAAGCAACTGAAGAACCTGTAATACACATTGGTGCAACAGTACACACAGAAGCATCGCAGCAGAATAAAGATAAAGGATTGCATGCAGCAAATGAAGCTATGGATTGTACATAACCGGTTCGAACCCCTGATATTTGAGTAGTGGATCCAGCAACAATAACATCGCCCGCTGTGCTCACTGTAACATCAAAAACAGTGAATGGTAATGCGACAAAACCAATCTGTGTTAAATTGGCATCGTATTTATAAACACCAGTAGAGGATCCAACATATATATTCCCGCAAGTATCTATATCCAGACCACTGCTTCCCGGAACCTGTCCCGGATTCCCAAAAGCACCTGCTACGTTGATCCCACCGGGAATTGCTACAGAAGAAAGTATGGCAAGGCTTCCAAGTGCCCGCTTATGAAGTGTTGTACCATTTTGAGTATAAAGGAAATTTTTATTTGCCTTTATAGCCATAATACCTGAGTTTGAATACCGGTAAGAAGGGTTGTAATAGGCAAAATCATAAGTGCTGCTTATTTTATACATGGAAGAAGTGGAAGAACAAGCAGTAAAATTTTGGGAAATACGGCCAATAGAGTCAAGGATCAGAAAATAATATTTTCCATTGGGTGCAGAGCAAATCGAACGTACTTCATCAGGTCCCATAGCACCGAACAGCAGTGGTTTGTCAAAACCTACAACTTTAGTAACCAAAACATTTCCACTGTTTACATCCAGATCGAAAATGGCCCCGCGTAATGGTAGAATTCCCGAAGTACCACCAATAATTAGCCGTGTTTGATCACAATTAAAAGTAATATTCCATAATTCCTGCGAGCCTCCTCCAATGCTGTTATTCGTCCAAACATTACCTCCGGCAGTGTTTACTTTTGAAATTTTTGATTGGGTTCCTGAAGTTACATAAGAATTTCCTGCCAGATCCACAGCAAAAGTACCAAGCCAATAATTTGCTGTATCCCAGGTAGTATTATATGTCCATTGTAATGTACCGGCAGCATTATACTTGATCAGTTTCATTGGCGTATCTCCACCAATGATATATACATTTCCGGCAGCGTCTCTTTCGCATTCCCATACACTGTTTGAGTTTGAAATAGTTGGTGTTTGTACCCAAGGGTCAATAATCACTGTTTTTGTGTGATCATATTCACCTAATTTAAACGAAATTGTTTTATCAGCTTTAACAAAATGAGAAGAAATAATATTGGATTTATTTTCTGAATAAAAAGTTACAGGGGCATGTTCAACTATATCACCAAATAAAGTGGGGATGCCCAAATCACCATTACCATTAAGTTTAGCAATGTCATCATATTTCATTTTTACTTTTGAAATATCAGCACCTGGATGCACTATCAATGAATATTTCAATCCATCGGTGGGATGAAAAACATATTCCACATCTATGTTGGGATAGAGGTTTTTATAAATTATTTTTTTAAACGCTTTAATGTAATTGATGTTTTTTTCGGAGCCGTCTTTTTCTTTTGTATTATAACTGTAATGGTAAGTGGCCAACTCTTCCGGAACTATTTCAACGTCCGGATTTGAATTCTCCCAAACAAAATTTATCACATCTGCTTGGAATTCCAACTTGTGCTCTTCGGCTTCCCATTCTGCATGAGACTTCCCGCTTTTAAAATGTTTTTGCTTTCGCTCTGCTTTAGTTCCTACTTTCTCTTTTTTAGAGCGCTTTAAAAAACTATAACTTACGCCTTTTGAAGTAAAACTAATCATGGTGGAACCATCATCGTAAGCATACAAAACCTTTTCATTTGGTTTGTTGCTATGAAACTGTCCTTTGTTTTCAATAAAAACTTTTGGGGTTTGATATTTTACAGACCATCCATCATTCGTTTCTACTGCGTGTGTTGAAAAGGCAAATACACAAAAAATAATGGTTAATAATGTGAAGTGGTAATTTCTTTTTTTCATTGGTATCACATTGATGTTTAGCTACCTATAAGTGAATAATCATTAAAGATGCAGAAAATTATATTTATTAGCAAACTATTTTTTTTCTAAGTGTAGGAGTCTGGTATTGCTAAAAAAGAATGAATGGATGAATTCTTACTGCTTTTTTATATAATTTAAAACCCCCTGAAAGTAAGCTTCGGCAACTTGCTGAACGCGTAAGTTTTTTGTTTTGTCGCATTCTTTATTTAATGCAATACATTCAATCATATTGTCCTGATACAAGGTTTCGCCATATACCAAAGGGCCATGTATGTATCTTGTTAATTGTAAATTTCGACAATATACTCCAACTTCACCTGCGCTCAAACAGCCCTCCAATAAATACGTAGCATCTTTGATTGTAGCAGTTTTTACATTCAAATTCTTCTCAAAGCTTTGTATCACATCAGCACTTAAAGCAATTGATTTTTCCAGATCGTTGGTGATAAGCAATCTCAAAAATTCAAATCTTTTTTGTGGAGTAGGTAGATCATTTTTCATAAAGGCGCCACCAACAAAAACCATGTTGAAATTATTATTAGCCGGTTTCACCCAACCGGTATTGGTTTCGTCAACGTTATAATGGATGATAATAGTAAGATCAGGATTGTAATTGTTAATAATTTCAGAACGTTTCGCTAATTCCACATCTTTAAATATCACTCTGAATTTATCACGTTTAGTTGGCTTGGAGCCCAGGAAAAATTGTTTTTGAACGGGACTTAATTTTCCAACTTTGAATAAACTATCAACAGTTGCAATATAATTTGTTTTAAGCCAGTCATCAAATGTTACCCCGAAGGCACTGCTACTATTGAAGGGCCGGGTCATAAAAACTTCAGCACCTTCCGCTTCCAGTTTGTCTTTTAATAATTTAGCGGTAGCAAATGTGAGCACTCCTTCAGCAATTGCTACTGAATCCATCAAACCTTTGAGACTATCGCATTTGAATGTTAAACACTTTTTTTCTATATCGCCCATTTCCATATCACCCGCAATGTGACCGGGGTCAATGGCGATTTTTAAACCTTTAAGTCTTTTTGTTTCTGCAGTAAAACTTGAATCACCTTTAGAGGAATCCACCTTTAAATCCAATGCGAAAGGAATCGACATGTTATAATTTCCTTTTTTATAAGTTTCAAAACCCTGCTTACCGCCAGTGTTTTTTAAATACAAATTAAAGTTGTCAATTTTATCGAAGTTGATATGGAATTCAAAATCTTTTTTTAATTTTTTTTGAAGAGATTCGTAAATGCTTATTCCATCCCTATTGATCGAATAATGTGGAGACAAAGCCTTTTCTTTATCAAGATACTTTTCTACTTTTTGTGTATAGTATTTAATTTTAGCAGAAGTAGCTGAATCTTGTGAAATGCAGTTGGTAACTGTGAGTGCAAATAGGAATGCAAAAGTGATATTTAATTTAAAAAAACTGATCATTTTAATAATACTAAGATTTAGGAATTTTATGTTTTTCCTAATGTAAATATACGCAAATGCTTATTGCAGTTGAATTATCATTAATTTTATACTTTCATACTTTAAAAAATGAATATTAAAGGAATAAATTTTGATACGGAGTTTAGCTTTAAAACCAGTCGGAGTGGTGGCGCAGGAGGCCAAAACGTAAATAAAATTTCTACAAAAGTAGAGCTGGATTTTGACGTTCTTAATTCTGCATTACTTACTGATGAACAAAAAGAAATAATTCAGAAAAAATTAGAAAACAGAATTACTAAAGAAGGGGTGTTACAAATTATAGTTCAGGAAGAGCGCTCTCAATTGGGCAACAAAGAAATTGCGATCAAGAAATTTTATGACCTGCTCAATAAATGTTTTATTATAAAGAAAAAACGCAGAGCTACAAAACCTTCGAAAGGCTCGAAAGAAAGACGATTAAAATCAAAAAAAATTAATTCGGATATTAAAAAAACGCGAAAAGGAGATTGGTGAAGTAGTAATTTTTACAATTT
>JAZKBX010000320.1:0-4724 GCA_040388455.1 Bacteroidota bacterium | reverse complement strand
TTATGCAATATGCAACAAACGATTCATTTGGTTTGTTAAGTTGATAATTGCCTACTGAATAATTGTCAAATTGGATAATTGATCAACTCACTCTTTTTAAAAATTCTTTCCAAAGAACTTCATTTGGCGGTGGTGCAATGATAATGACAGGCTCCTTTTTAACGGGGTGAATAAACTCTACTTTTCGAGCATGTAAATGGATAGAAGCATCTTTATTACCTCTGTCGAAACCATATTTTACATCTCCTTTTATGGGACTACCCATTTTTGAAAGCTGCACCCGTATTTGATGATGACGGCCAGTAAGCGGTTTTATTTCTAACAAATGATAATTATCCGAACTACATATTAATTCATAATCCAATTCCGAACGAAGCGCTCCGGGAGTTTCTTTTTCAAACGCTTTTGACATATTTTTTGCTTCGTTCTTTTTTAAATAATGAACCAGATTCCCTTTTACATTTTGTGGTTTATTTTTCACCACTGCCCAATATGTTTTTTGAATTTCTTTGGTTTGAAACATCATGTTCAAACGCGCTAAAGCTTTGCTGGTCTTCGCAAAAAGCACAATACCACTAACAGGCCTGTCGATGCGGTGAACGGTACCAATAAACACATCACCGGGCTTATTGTATTTCTCTTTTACGTATTGTTTTACAAAATCACTTAGTGGTGTATCGCCAGTTTTATCGCCCTGCACAATATCTGAAGGACGCTTGTTGACAGCAATGATATGATTGTCTTCAAATAAAACTTCGATTGAATTCATTTTAGAATGTACTTTTTTTAACACAGAGTTCGCAGAGTTTTAAGAGTTTCACAGAGAGCTCTGTGGCTCCTCTTTTCTTTGTGAACTCTGTGTTGAAGATTATTGGTATTTCGTTGTGGCTGATTTAATACTGCTCATTCGCATTTGGAAAATCTTTTGATTTCACATCTTTGATATATTCACCAACAGCACCTTTGATATCATCATATAAATTTAAATAACGTCTTAAAAATCGGGGATTAAATTCATGTGTTAAACCCACCATATCATGGAAAACGAGTACTTGTCCGTCAACCCCTCCACCGGCACCGATCCCAATTACAGGAATGGTTAATTCTTTTGAAACTTTCTCCGCTAATTTCGCAGGTATTTTTTCAAGGACCAAAGCAAAGCAACCTACTTTTTCAAGGATATGAGCATCTTCAATTAATCGATGTGCTTCCTCTTCTTCTTTTGCACGAACGTTATAAGTTCCAAATTTATAAATGCTCTGAGGGGTAAGTCCAAGATGCGCCATAACAGGGATACCTGCGGTTAAAATACGCTCAACGGATTCTTTAACCTCTCTGCCACCTTCCAATTTAACGGCATGAGCACCGCTTTCTTTCATTATTTTTATTGCAGAATTTAAAGCTTCTTTTGAATTCCCCTGATATGAACCAAAGGGTAGATCCACAACAATTAAAGCCCGTTTAACTGCTCGTACTACCGATGATGCGTGGTAGATCATCTGATCAAGTGTGATAGGCAAAGTGGTTTCATGGCCAGCCATTACGTTTGATGCCGAATCACCTACTAATATTACATCAATACCCGCATGATCAACAATTTTGGCCATTGTATAATCATAAGCTGTAAGCATGGATATTTTTTCGCCATGGAGTTTCATATCCAATAATACGTTGGTCGTAACCTTTTTAATTTCTTTGTGTATTGACATTTTTTATTGCCTTTTTAAATTCATTGATTTTTTTATTTGAAAATAAATAGTTCACTTTCAAATTGTTTATTTCACGATACTCCACAAATCTACAAATTGTTTTTGATTGCATCTTTTTTAGAAAAAATCGGCCTTCGATTGAAAAAGAGAGAAAATCAGGCATTTATTGGTGCCGAACCCCTGCAAAAACCACTAGGCTTTATTTTCATTAAAAAAACAATGATGCAACTTTTTGGTGATTTTAAGCATCTTTTTATTACCTTCATAAAATACTTAGTACCAATCAGTATAACTAACACTTACAACCCTGATTATCAGAAAACAATGACGCAGAAGCAATTAAACCCTTAAAAAGCTCCTATCTGAACTCTAAAAGGATATTTAATTTTAATACATTTAAAAATGAAACCCAAGTCTTTACCATATTTATTTTGTTCTATTTCTAAAACTTTACCTTTTTTCTTTATTCTGTTTTCTTCTACTTACCTGTTTTCACAAAACAGCAATAACAATCCTACTGAAATAAATAAAACAGTAACCAAACAATCCAACTGGAGCTCAAAACCTTTTGAACGCAAAGCCTTTATTGAAAACAAAGGACAATATGCTGCAGATCTAAGTCCAACCGAAAATAATTTTAGCTATTGCATTGATAACGGAACAACAGCTTTCTTTTATAACAATGAAGTGCTTTTTTACTTTACCAAATCGCTATTAACAGAGGAAGACAGGAAAGAGAAAGAAGATCCTGAGGAAGAACGTATTCGGGAATCGCAATTGCAAAAAACAGAAAAGCAATTTATAAAGATGAAATGGCTCAACGCCAACCCTGACGCAACCATTGAAGTAAGCGATGAGCAAACCGTTGATTATGGATATGTAATAAGCAAAAATGTACCAAAGAATTATACTGCACATTGCAAAGGATATGGAAAACTGAAAATTAAAAATCTATATACCGGAATAGATGCAGAATATTTTTTCACTGAAAAGGAAGGATTTAAATACAATTTATATATAAGTCCGGGAGCTGATATCACACAGATACAACAGCAGTATGATGGAGCAAAAAACATAAAACTATTGGATGGCAATATTATTATAAAAACAATAGAAGGGGATATTATCGACCATGCACCTATAAGTTACATCACTGCAAACAAAGAACAAAAAATAGCGAGTAGCTTCTCATTAATAAATAATACAGTTACATTTAACATTCAAAACGAAGGTAACCAGGCTATAACCATTGATCCATGGGTAAGTGTACCAGCCATGCCAACTTCCCCGGTTGATAATGGGATAGATAAATATGGAAACGTTTATGTAACAAGCCACCTGTACATCTTAGAAAAATATTCCCCAACAGGCGCTTTAATTTCATCTACAAATGTAATGGGAGGTGCTGCCCCATATTACGGGGATATGCTTACAGACTCACGTGGTTACTGTTTTTATAATACAGTGGGTTTTCATGCACGTGGGGATGCCAGCGCTGTTGATTCTGCCGGTAATTTTTTATGGGATAGCTTTGGAATTACTGAATGCTGGCGTTTTGTTTTGAATGAATGCAATCAGCAGGTATTGTCGTTAACAGGTTACAGACATAGCGCTACAGGGTTTGCAAAGATAGATACTGAAACTGGCGCACTTACAGGTTACACGCAAAGTGGAACATGTTGCCAGGACCCACATTGCGGAGCTATTGATTATAATGGAGATGTTTATTGTGTGGTTTCTGCAAATGGCGGAGGTACATTAATTTATAAATGGACACCCGGAAATACGATTGCGGCTACGTATCCTGCAGTAGGAAGTTGGGGTTACGGTACAGGGTATGTAGGGGATGGGGTATTTGCGCAAGGTTATAACGGCATGACAATTTTAGGTAACAACCTTTACATTTTTGACGGTGCCACTTTATTTAAGGTTAACAAAACAAATGGTGCTATAGTAACACAAGTTACTGTACCCGGTGGGATTAATAAAAAAAATGGGGGCATATACATTACCAGTTGCGGAAAAATATTTGTTGGGTCAGGCACCGGAGTCTATATGTATGACATGAATTTTAATCAGATAGATTTTAAAGCTACAACCGGTAAAGTATTTGATCTGGCCTTTAACACTTTTAATCAAACTATAAATGTTTGTGGTCCGGGACATGTTACTGAGTTATCATTTGTAATTCCACCATGTGTTTTTCAAACGCAACCATTTATACAGCCTTCCTGCGGTGGACTTCCAAACGGTTACATTAAACTAAACTTAGCCGGAGGAGTACCCGATTACACCTATACCTGGACCAATAACGGCATAGCCCTAACTCAAATCACTGACAGCATCGGAAGTCTAGCACCGGGAACGTATAAGTGCCTTTACACTGATAATAAATGTCCAATACCAAACAGGGATTCTATTCTCATAGTGGTTCCGTCAGTTACAACCAACGCAGCATTTACTTTTAACGATGTTTGCGATCCTGTACCAGTTCTATTTATGGATTCTTCATATGTTAACTCCGGAACTGTTACTGCCTGGTCATGGAAATTTGGTGACGGAAATACTTCAATACTTCAAAACCCTTCTAATAGCTATGCTAACAGCGGAACATATAACGTCACCCTGTTATCAACCACCAGTGATGGTTGCAAAGATTCTATAAGCAAAAACATAAAGGTATTTCCTAAGCCTGAAGCCGATTTTACCTTCACCAATAAGTGTAATGGAACAGCTGTGCCCCTTACCAGCATTTCTACCATTGGCACCCCCGGTGTTATTGCTACCTGGAATTGGGATTTTGGCGACAATGCAGTTGCCACCGGAAGCAGCACTTCTCATACATATAGTAGTCCGGGAAATTATAATGTAACGCTAATAGTAAATAGTAGCAATTCATGCTCTGATACTATTGTTCATCAAATTACTGTTTTCAATAATCCGGTAGTCAGCTTTACCAATAGTGATGTTTGCTTTGGCGACACCATGCACTTTATAAATAATTCAACAGTAAAT
>JAZKBX010000319.1:0-37789 GCA_040388455.1 Bacteroidota bacterium | reverse complement strand
GTTTCATCGCTTGGGTGGGTGCTAAGTAGTTCAATTGATTGTTGTTTGCTTTGAGCGGCCATTCGTTGCCAGAAACTAACTGCTGCATTTGGATCATAACCTGCCATTGCTGCGAATACCAGTCCTAGCTTGTCAGCTTCACTTTCATGGACACGTGAATACTTTAATATCCCTAATTGAGAGGTCAAACCAAACGATTGTAAAAAAATATTTTGTGTTTCTTTCGGCTTTTGTGATAGTGCAGCTTGTAAAGCAATACCACCTGCCTGAACGATCAATCCCTGGCTCATTCTTTCATTCCCATGTCGGGCAATGGCATGTGCAATTTCATGCCCTATTACAATGGCCAGACTTGTTTCATCCTGTGTTACCGGCAATAAGCCTGTATACACCACTACTTTTCCGCCCGGCATACACCACGCATTTATCGTTGGATCTGCAATTGTATTAAATTCCCATTTATAACCTTGTATCCGTTTGCTTAATCCCCTCTCACTCATGAATTTAGTTGTTGCAGCCTGGATCTTTAAGCCCACTTTTTTTACTAATTGAGCGTTGGGATCGGATTCGGGAACTATCGTATGTGTGGATAAAAACTTTTGATACTCCGTTAAACTCATTCCTATTAACTCGCTTTCCTGAACAATGCTCACTTGTTTACGGCCGGTTATAGGCACCTTTTCCACGCATGAGGTTAATGTAGTGATAAATGCGAGTGTTATTAAAAATTGTTGAATTTTCATTTTGTTAAAATCAATTTGTTAAACATAACTGATCTTGTCTGTAAAAAATGAGTGCCAGCTTTAAGCGGTATTTATTTTAAAAGCTGATAAACAACAAAACTGGAAATGTAAGCCAAAGCGCTCATGAAAAGAAATTGAATTACCGGCCATTTCCAGTGTTTTGTTTCCCGGTAAACGATGGCAAGTGTACTCATACATTGCATTGCGAAAGCATAGAATATCATAAGTGAAAACCCTACGGCAACCGAAAATTGGGGTTTGCCGGTTACAGTGTTTACTTCTGCCTGCATTTTTTCGCGAAGCGTTTGAGTGTTATCCGCATTACCGACACTATAAATAGTAGCCATTGTACCTACAAATACTTCCCGTGCCGCGAAGGATGTAACCAATGCTATCCCTATTTTCCAATCAAATCCTAAAGGGGCTATGGCAGGTTCAATTGATTTCCCTAATATCCCGGCATAAGAGGCTTCCAGTTGTTCGGATGAGATCTTTGCTTGAAGATCAGCTTCATTATACATTTTAGCTATCTCCGGACTGTCATATTTTTTTTCAATTACTTCCAGCCTGTTGCCCGGTGCGTGAGATGATAAGAACCAGAGTATCACCGATACTGCCAAGATGATCTTACCGGCATCAAATAGGAATGATTTTACTTTGTCATAAATGGTAAGCCCTACCGTACGCCATTGAGGACTGCGGTATACAGGCAGCTCCATAATAAAATAACTTTTTTCGCGTGACCGCAGGATCCATTTCATCACCAAAGCAGCCATCATTGCTGCAATAAAACCGATCAGGTAAAGAGCCATCAAAATAAGCCCTTGATAATTGAATATTCCCAGGCTCTTCCCTTCCGGAACAACCAATGCGATCAATAGCGTATAAACAGGTAAGCGTGCCGAACAGCTCATAAGTGGAGTTACCATTATGGTGATCATTCTCTCTTTCCAGCTGCTCATGGTACGTGTACTCATAATGGCCGGAATAGCACACGCTACACCACTCACCAAGGGTATTACCGAGCGTCCGTTCAGTCCGAATTTTCGCATCAGCTTGTCCATAATAAAGCTTACACGTGCCATATAGCCAGTGTCTTCCAGTATGGCAATAAATGCAAATAACAAGGCAATTTGGGGGACAAACACAATTATACCACTCAATCCGGCTAAAATTCCGTTTACAAGTAAGTTAGTGAATTCGCCCGGGGGCAAGGTTTGTGTTGCAATATTAGAAAAAGAAACAAATAAAGTTTCTATCCATTGCATAGGATAAGCAGCAAGAAAAAATATGGTTTGAAAAATAAAAAACAGTATGACCAGAAAAATTGAATACCCCCAAATACGATGCGTTAAAATGCTATCCAGCTTGTGGCTGAATGATTCCGTTTTAATGGCTGATTTGTGAGTGATACATTCCTCAACAATACGATTGATAACTTTATATCTCTCCACCGTTTCTTGCGATTGCAGCTTATTATTGTCAATTGCAGAAGCATTTAAAATAGCGGCTATTTTTTCTTTTTTATCCGGATGTTTATCGAAGTAATTTATCTCCGAAAAATTATTAATAATTTGAAAGGCTGCAAAATCACTATTCACCTTTACTATGGCAGCAATTTTTTCTATCAGCTCAGGTGCCAGTTTTTTAATGTCAATAAAATCGTACTGAGGAACCGGTAATGGTTGAAATAATGCTTGTTTCAGCGTTTCTATCCCTTCTTTGTTACGCGCGCTTAAGCCTACTACTTTTACCCCTAATTTTTCAGAAAGCCTTATAGAATCAATTACATCGCCTTCCTTCTCTACCAGGTCCATCATGTTTAATACAAGTATCACGGGCATTTTTAGATCAATGATCTGTGATACTAAAAATAAATTCCGTTTCAGATTACTTGCATCTGCAACTATAATGGTAACATCAGGATGGTTTTCATTATTGGGATCGCAAAGAACCTCGAAAGCAACCCGCTCATCAAGCGATTTTGGATAAAGGCTATAGGTTCCCGGCAGATCTGTAAATTCAACAGTTATTGTGCTGTTGCTTGCTGGTTGGTAGTTGCTGGTTGATAGTTGAGACTTATCGGATATTTCGGCTCTTGGTTCTTGATTCTTGGCTCTTGATTCTTGGTTCTCCGTTCTACTGAGCTTTACAACGCCTGATTTTTTATCAACAGTTACGCCTGGGAAGTTTCCTGTTTTTTGATTTAAGCCAGTAAGTGCATTGAATAAAGTAGATTTGCCACTGTTGGGGTTTCCAACTAAGGCAACTTTTAAGGAGGTTTTTTCAGAAAAATTTACAAAAGATTGATTCGCTTCCACCAACCGCTTTATTTAGATATTAGCAGCCAGTAACGATACGAGAATTGTAGAAGCTTCAGCTTTACGCAAACTCAACAAATATCCCGAAACGCGGATAGCGATAGGGTCGCCCATTGGGGCAATGCGGTCAAGTTGTACCACTTCACCCGGAGTACAGCCCATTTCAAGCAATTTAAGTGCCATGTGCTTATCGGTAAAAGAGTTAATAATAGCACTCTGACCTATTTCCAACTGTGCCAGATTTTTAGACATTGTTTTCATATTTATACAAATATACAGTTTTCTTCAGCCATTCCGAAATGAAACCAATACCTAAAAAAGGGTATTTTTAATTTGTTCTTATTTTGATTGTGTTTCGTTGGAATTGAACCGGATCCAGCTGAGTTTTACAAAACAACTAAATTTGCTTTTTGGGGCCTTTCTGAATTTCAATTTTGCTCCATTTAGGACAATCTGCACATTTTTTTTTCTTACTGAACAAAGAGCATCCGGATAACAATATAATTGTAACCATTAATACCAAATAGGAATGCTTTTTTATTGATAATTTCATAGGTAAAAATCTATAAAAAAAAAACTACTAACCTTAGCGCTAACCCGGTTTAATGGCTTGAACCTTGGCTCCTCACATCCCTAAAGGGGAGGAGAGGAGGGGTTGTTTTTATTGTTTTACAAGACTTAAAATAGAATCGAAGATCCAGCGCCCATCAATATTGCTAAGTTGACCATCTGTGGCGCGTTCCGGATGTGGCATCATTCCAAACACATTTTTATTTGCGTTACAAACTCCTGCAATATTTTCGCTGGCACCATTTGGGTTTGCAGCATCATTAACAGTACCGTTTGCATCACAATAACGGAAAAGTATTTGTCCGTTTGCATTCAATTGTTTTAGTGTTTCAGCATCAGCATAAAAATTACCCTCACCATGTGCAATAGGTATTTTCAGTGCCTTCCCTTTAGGGATCTCTGAAGTTATCAATGTATCGTTATTATCTGTTTTTATAAAAACATTTTTACAAATAAATTTACGTTCAGTATTATGAAGTAAAGCACCCGGAACCAGTCCTGCTTCACATAATATTTGAAAGCCATTGCAAATGCCCAGTACATAACCACCCTTGTTAGCGAATTCAATGATCTTTTCCATAATAGGTGAAAAGCGTGCAATGGCCCCCGACCGTAAATAATCACCGTAAGAAAAACCTCCAGGAAGGATAATAAAATCAGCACCTTTAAGGTCGGTATCCTTGTGCCATAATTCTACCACTTCCTGCCCCATGATATCACGTAACACATAAATCATATCCTGATCACAATTCGATCCCGGGAAAATAACTACTCCAAATTTGCTCATAATCAATGATTGATTTTACTGAATTTAATATTTACAAAGATACATAATAAAATAAGCAAAGAGTATTGCCTGTTGTGCTATTGTTTAAAAAAGAGTAAAAAAATGATTAATAAAAATTGAAGCGAGCAGCAAAAGAAACAATAGTTCCCCCCACCATGGCTTTTTAATTTTCAAAAAATAGTTGGCACAAAAAACAGATGACGGAATTGCTAATGCAGAATAATTTTGGATAGATACTTTTGGAGCTATAAATAAGGATAACAAAGCAAAAGCAGTAAACCAGAGAAGCAAAGAAATACCTTTTTTGTTTCTTTGAGAAGCCTCATTAAACCCGACAAATAACTTTTTGAACGAAAATAAAATGATCAATATGCAGATGCCCAACATAAAATAAAAACTGCCGGAAATAACAGGTTTTGGCTGCTCCGGCAAATCAGGAAAAAATGCAATAATGTTCCGCCAGTTATCAGGAGTATCGTTTAAAAAATAATAGCTGAATAGAAATACATAGGGTACTAATATACCAAGTAATGAAATGATCCATTCCCGCCAGTTAAAAGGGCGGAAAAGTATAAATCCAATGCCAAGTAAGGGTATAAAAACAATGCTTGGAAAATAAAAAAGTGTGGACATGGACAATAAAATACCGGCATCAAAAGCATTTGAAAAAGCGGTGTCTTTTTGGTAAGAACTCACTAATTTGTATACAGCAAGCATTATAAAGATATTGGTGAACACAAAGGGGTGCAGGGTTAGCATTGCATTGTCCATGCTCATAAAAACAATATAAAACAAGGCGGGAAGAAAGGATGGTTTAGTAAGTATTTCGAATTTATTAACAATGAAATTGAGTAAAAATGCGCCACTGATAATTAATAGAAAAGCGATGAGTGTACCAATAAAATGGATGTTGTTGAGTGGTTTTGCTACTGTCTCGTATAGTGGCATGTGATAGGTTACTCCACCACTTTGCGATGAAAAAAAACCAATTATCCATAATACCAGCGCAAACAATGGTAAGAGAATAAACGAGGAAGGATTATTGTGTTTAAAAAATCGGATTAACATAATTTAGTACAGATTTCGAATAAAAAAACGAATTTACGAATCTGTATGGTAAGATAACGAACATAGATTCGTAAATTCTCAAAGATTTGCTATTCGTAAGTAAATTAGTCAAAAAAAGACTGTTTTATTAATAAAATTTGTATTTTTGACCGCAATCAATAAATTTTTTTAATTATGAATATGACTGATGTTTTTAACGGTATTGGAGGTTTTTTTCAATGGACATTTACTCTTGTAGAAAAATTGGGTAATGGGCCAAACATCTTTTTTTGGTTGTTAATAGGCGCATTGGTGCTTGTTTGGTTGCGTATGCAATCCAAGTTTAATAAAGAAGCGAAAGAAAAGAATACACTTCAATAGTATTATTAATACTAAATACGTCTAATTAATAGACTTAGCTTATTGCTGGGAATATTGAAGTAGCGCATAGGAAAGCAAAAGCCTCGTTCTGATCATTGGTCAGAACGAGGCTTTTACATGTACATTCTTTCTTAAATATAGGTAAGCACTAATTTAATGAGGAGTTGTTATTAATTTGCAATAATATCAAACTTCAAATCAATCATTTTGGAGAACTCGTTTCCGGCATCAAGGATATCATCTCCCCGTTTGTCATAATACCATTCTACCTTGGTTTTGTAGCCTTTCCCACTTAATTTTTTTATGATCAATAGTATATCCAAAATATACTTTGCGGAAGTAGAATTAAAATAATCTAATTTAAATACAAAAACCAAGGTTGAATCATCTTGCATTTCTTGTTTTCGGTAAAAGGCCATGGCTTCCAATTTCATGATCCAGTCAATTACAGGAGAATAAAATTTACCGGCATTTTCTGGTCGTGATTCACCTGAAATAATGAAGTGATTAGTTGAAGCATCGAATATAACAGCGGGAGAATCTAGTGTTGCTTCAATTATGAGAGGATCCATATTATTGGAATATAAATAATGTTAAATAAAATGGGAGTAACAGGGTTTAAATTAAATGTTTAAAATTTTAGTAGTATTCGTTTTAGTATTCGATAAAATCAAACTTAAGATCAACAGTGTCCGAGAACTCATTACCAGCATCCAGCATATCATCATCGCGCTTATCATAATGCCATTCTATGTTAATATTATACCCCTGGTCAACAAACTTTTTTATAATTAACAATACATCCATAATATATTTTGCAGATGTAGAATTAAAATAGTCTAATTTGAAAATAAAAACTAACACAGAATCATCTTTTGTATCTTGTTTCCGGGAATAAAGTGTTTCTTCATAATTAACAATCCAATTAATTACCGGAGTATAAAACTTTCCGGCATTTTCAGGACGTGACTCACCCGAAATCATAAAACGGTTGGATACCGTATCAAACGTTATTTTTGGTGAATCTTCAGTTGCCTCAATTATAAGCGAATCCATATATGATTGTGTTATTTTTGAATATTTATTTCTGTTTGAAAAAGATAAAATGATGTTTGATCTGTCAATTGTTTAAAATCGTATTTTATTTGATTGTCTGATTTAATGGCGATATCTATTATCCCCAAACCTGCACTGTTCTCATGGGTGCGTTTGGAAAGCATCTGTTCACGATACATTTTTTTTAATTCAGCAGGACTAAGGTTTTTAACTTTATCCAGTTTCTCTTTTAGGGCTGGGATATCATTGTTTAGTATATGGTTGCCGGTTATAACAGTGAAGTGATTATCTGATTTACACAAAAGCAACATGGCAATATTTTGATGAGGATTTCTGCTTGATGCGTATTTGCTGATATTTTCAATGCTTTCTACTAATATGTTGTAAACTTTTTTGTCGATACCGGTTGCTGATTGTATTACGCTTAATTTGTTTTTAATGTTTTTTAATAACGATGTGGTCACAAGGTGATCAAAATAACCGGTAAAGGCTATTAGGATGTTTTTTTCACTCATGAATTTGTAAACCTCAAAAGCGGTTGAGACTTGTGTCATAATTATTTTTTTTGTAAAGTTAAAAACTTCTTAATGCAAGTATCAAAAATATGTAAATTAATGTAATAATATGCTAATTGGAATATGAAAAAAGTTCGTTTTTAATCATTTTTTTGACAAAAAGACGTCAAATTTTCAGATTTACACCTTTAAAATTAATTTAAGGCTTACTGCTCAAAGTAAAAATCAAGTAATGCGAAAATTGAATTGTCTCCTTTTTTATCACCTTGTTCTTTGACATTTTCTTCAAAAAAAGCATCAATTGCTATTACTATTTCAGCATAGGAAATAATTCCATTGTCGTCTTTGTCATAATTTTTTAAAGGATCGGGAATCGCGGAAGTACTTTTTTTCTGTTGACCATCCGTAATCCCGGGCTCTTCGGTTTGTTTATCAGAACCGGTGCTAATATCCTTCATTTGTTTAGCTTTTGCTATCTGTTCGGCTGCCAGATCCACTTTTAATACTTTAAATTCTGTTCTTCTGTTCATCTGGCGGCCTACCTCTGTATTGTTGGTTGAAATTGGTTGCCCCGAGCCATAACCTTTGTGTTTCAATCGGTCCTTATCACAGCCTTTGCTGATCAGGAAATCCTTTACAGCTTTTGCCCTAAGTTCCGAAAGTTGGCGGTTACTTTTTGAGGAGCCGATATTATCAGTATGTCCCGATATTTCCATCTCAAGTGAAGCCATATCATTCATAAGCTTCACCGCGCGTTCTAACTCTGAAAAAGATTCTTTTCGAAGTGTAGATTCATTGGAGTCGAAGAAAATATTGTTAAGAACAATTTTTTTTCCTACTGCAACTTTTTGCAAGGTAACATCCCCTAAATTTTTTTCATATCCCCCCGAATCAGGAATTACAATACTTACCGATTGAAACAAATAGCCGGATTTATTAAAAGTGATATCATAATTTTTTTTAAGCGCTGAAGTTATTTTAAACCGGCCTTCACTGTCACTTTGAACCTTTTCAATTACCTGATTGGTACTGTTATCAATTACTTCAATCTGTGCTTTGATAGGATGGCTGCTCTCATCAATTACTCTGCCAATAATAAAGGCATTTTTTGATTTCGGTTTTAAGGCTTTTAAAGGCGGATCAACAAGGTAAACTTTTCCTAATTTAGTTTTTTCACTGGGCAAGAGTGTCAATACAAATTCTCCGTTGATCTTGTCAAGTTCTTTAACTACAGTACCTGTGGTATCAGCCAAAAATATTTTTTTGAATTTTTTTGTTTCTTCCAGGTCAAATCCAAATGTTACTTCCTCATCCGACTCAATATCCTTAAATTCAAAAACACCATTTTCATCCGTTTTGGAGGTTTTTATAATTTCACCATAAGGGGTCAATAGGTTAACGGTAGAAAAGGCCATTGGATTTTTATCGGCAATGAACTTACCTTTATAATCGATCCTGGATAAAGTATCCGGTAAACGAACAGTGGAAGTGTCTTTGGATTTTTTTAAAGCTATTTCTACTGAGTCTTTAAATTCTTCCTGTTCTTGTTCAAATTTAGCAGCCTCCTCTTCTTTTTCATCTTCAATTGCAGATTTAGCGATTTCATCTTCTTCAACCGCAACATCCGGCTCTTTTTTAATACCGCTAAGAATTCCCTTTTTTTGCTTGGAGTCTTTTTTAGTATCTAAACTTAAACTCAGTACTTTAAGCTCAATTCTGTTGTTCAACTGACGTCCTTCCTCTGTAAAATTACTTCCCAGGGGTTGTAAGGCTCCATAGCCTTTATATTTTATACGTGTTTTGTCAAAACCGCTGCTAAGAAGAATATCCGCCACTGATTTAGCTCTTTGTTCAGTGAGTTTTCGGAGGAAAGTTACTGAACCAATATTGTCTGTAAATCCCGAAACTTCAATCTGGAGTGAAAGGTTTTCATTTAATAGCGCTATCACACGTTCCAGATCGGGACGGGATTCCTCCAGCACAATGGCTTGGTAAAAGTCAAAAGAAAGACTATTTAGAATGGTGCTTTTCTCTACTTCTAATTTCTGTAATATAATATCAGTAAGCTTTTTCTCGTATCCTACAGAATCAGGGATCGATACCAATGCCGATTGAAATAAATAGCCGGGTTTGCTTATGTAAACAATGAAATCGTTTTTTTGTGATACCGGAATACGAAAACTTCCAGTGCTGCTACTTTCCATTTGTTCAACCAACTGCTTGGTCTCAAAATCAATAATATCAATGTGTGCACTGGTAGGATTCTTTTTTTCATCGAATACATTACCAGAGATATAAGCACTTTTTTTCAATGGATCCTTTTGTTCTGCACAAAGGGAAAAAGAGAAGATATGAAGAAAAGTTAAAATGAGTAATTTCATGACTTAAAAAACTATATTAAATAACTAATGGACTATACTCCGTAGTTATTTTAAAAAATTCTTATCCCTCCTTGAGGATTTGATTTATAGATGCATAAATTCTGAAATTCCATAATTTAAGAGATCTGATTTTTTTGTTCTTTGTTGGTTTCTCAGTCAAATCAAAATCTTTTGAAAAAGCTCCCAATAACCGCCCTGTAGGTTAATTTCAAAACGGCTTTTGTTCACACTGTAAGCCTTCATTCAATATCTTCTGTCGGCTATTTTTAAAACGCAGAAGGTAATAAACAAAAGAAAAACTTCTTCGTTTTCTTTGAAACTTAGCTGCAAAAACCGCTATTTTAGCAGTAGGCGCATTGTACAAAATAAGCAATTAAAACCCAAAAAAACAAGTAATTTGGTATTAATTATTCCGATTTTCCTATTCCTGCTTCAGCCGATTTATCGCCTTTTGTAAAATAATCGGCACATGAAGTTTGCCCTTTTTTTATACCATGATTAGGTTAAAAGAAAAATATCGAAATATCAATTATTGGAAAATTTTTCCAATAGTGTTTCTTCAATTTTATTCAAATCAAAATGAATAAACGGGGTGCAGACAATCTGATACTAAATCGCTAAAAAAGATGATGAAGTTAAAACGCTGCAATGCTGAATTCGTTTCAGCTTTTTTTGCGAGAATTAGATCACTGAGGCTAAAGTTCCAATAGAGGCTGTAAAATTCAAAATTCAGGCATAAAAAGGCCTGGCATTTAGCAGGTAACCCGTAGTAAATAAATTATTGATGACCTATTTTTAAAATGTACCAAAGCAGTTTTTTTATCAACTCTTGCAGATAAAAGCAGGCTGACTAATCTGAGAAAAAATAATCAATTATTGAAGTGATATCTTCCTGTTTCACGTTTGGCGCGTCATCAAAAAAAGAATCAATCATTTTTATGATCTCGTCATAGGTTATAGTTCCGTTAACATCTTTGTCGAATTCCTTATAACGCTCCGGAAGTGTACTGGTGTTAATACTTTTTGTTGCTTCTGTAGTTTTTTTTGTTGCAGCATTTTCATCTTCATTAACAGTAAGAGTTGCTTCTTTTGTTTCCTCACTTTGTTCTTCTTCTGTAGGGTCTGCAGTTTCTTCTTTTTTATCGGCAACTACTTCCAAGGGCTCTTGCTTTTCATGGATAATTTCCACTTTGTTAGTTTTTGTATTCTTCTCTTTTTTATCAGTTGCATAGGTTTCCAGCACATGGCGGGAAAAATTACCGGAATTATTTGTCTCCTTTTTATCAGCTACAATTGTTTCATTGTTTTCCTGAGTTTTTTCTTCAGCGGTTTCAATTGGAGTATCATTCGTATTTTCAGCCTTGTTATCAGTAGCTAACTCTGTTTCTTTGTTTTCCTCAGCTTGTTCGTTAGGATCCGATCCCCAACTTGCATTAACTATTGAATCCAGGCGTGCCTGATATTTTTGTTCAGCATCATCTTTTTTTACATCTGCAACCACTGTTTTTTCGTTTTCCTGGATCTTCTCTTCCTCTTTAACTACAGGAGTGTCATTCGTGTTTTCTTCCTTGTTATCAGTAGCTAACTCTGTTTCTTTGTTTTCCTGAGCTTGTTCGTTAGGATCCGATCCCCAACTTGCATTAACTATTGAATCCAGACGTGCCTGATATTTTTGTTCAGCATCTTCTTTTTTTACATCTGCAACAATAGTTTCTTTGTTTTCCTGAACTTTTTCTTCTCCTGCCTCTGTTGGAATATCAATGTTTTCATCCTTTTTATCAGTAGCTAACTCTGTTTCTTTGTTTTCCTGAACTTGTTCGTTAGGATCCGACCCCCAACTTGCATTAACTATTGAATCCAGGCGTGCCTGATATTTTTGTTCAGCATCATCCTTTTTTACATCAGCAACCACTGTTTTTTTATTTTCCTGGATCTTTTCTTCCTCTGTAACTACAGGAATGTCATTGGTGTTTTCATCTTTTTTTACATCTGCAACAATAGTTTCTTTGTTTTCCTGAACTTTTTCTTCTCCTGCCTCTGTTGGAATATCAATGTTTTCATCCTTTTTATCAGTAGCTAACTCTGTTTCTTCATTTTCCTGAACTTGTTCGTTAGGATCCGATCCCCAGCTTGCATTAACTATTGAATCCAGGCGCGCCTGATATTTTTGTTCAGCATCATCTTTTTTTACATCAGCAATCCGTGTTTCCTTATTTTCCTGACTCTTCTCTTCCCCTTTAACTTCAGGAGTGTCATTGGTGTTTTCGTCTTTTTTTACGTCAGCAACAACAGTTTCTTTGTTTTCCTCAACTTTTTCTTCTCCTGCCTCTGTTGGAGCATCAATGTTTTCATCTTTTTTATCAGTAGCTATTTCTGTTTCTTTATTTTCCTGCACTTGTTCGTTAGCATCCGCTGCCCAGCTTGCATCAACTATTGAATCCAGGCGCGCCTTATATCTTTGTTCAGCAACATCATCTTTTTTTATATCAGCAACAACAGTTTCTTTGTTTTTCTGGATCTTCTCTTCCTCTTTAACTAAAGGAGTGTCGTTCGTTTTTTCATCTTTTTTAACATCGGCAACAATTGTTTCTTTGTTTTCCTGGATCTTCTCTTCCTCAACAACTATAGGTGTATCATTGGTGTTTTCGTCTTTTTTTACTTCAGCAACAACAGTTTCTTTGTTTTCCTGGTTCTTCTCTTCCTCAACAACTATAGGAGTATCATTCGTGTTTTCGTCTTTTTTTACATCCGCAACAATAGTTTCTTTGGTTTCCTGAGTTTTATCTTCTCCGGTTTCTATTGGATCATCATTATTTCCATCCTTTTTATCAGCAATGGCAACAGTATCTTTATTTTCCTCAGCTTGTTTTTCATCAACGGAAACAATTATTTCGTCTGGTTTTAAACTAACTACGTTAGCTATTGGCGCCTCTTTAATACGTTTTTCTTCGGCCAGCTCTTCAGCTTTTAGATCTACTTTTAGTACTTTAAGTTCTGTTCTGTTGTTTGCCTTACGTCCTGATTCTGTATCATTGGAGCTAATGGGCTCATTTGATCCATAACCTTTATATTCAAGTCGTTTCTTGTCGATGCCTTTACTAATAAGGATATCCACCAAGGCTTTGGCCCTTTCGTTTGATAGTTTGGAATTGTCTTTTTTAGAACCAACATTATCAGTATGTCCCGATATTTCAATTTCAACGGAAGCCACATCCTTCATTAATGTAACTATGCGATCTAAATCTAAAAAAGATTCTTGTAATGGTATGGTTTGATTGAAGTCAAAAGAAATGGCTTTAAGAACGGTTTTTTTACCCACTCCCACCTTTTGCATTGTAATGTTCTTCAGATCTTTTGATTCAAATTCTGTAGATTTTGGAATTGATAAATTAACCGATTGAAACAAATAACCCGGTTTGCTGAAAAATATATCCAACTCCTTTCCGGAAGGAACAGCAATTTTGGAGTACCCTTCGTTATCACTTTCCGACTTGTCGATCAATTGCAAAGAAGCATTATCAATCGCCTCAATCAGCACACTGATCGGTTTTCCGGATTCATTAAACATCCTGCTGGTGATAAAGACGTTTTTTGTTTCCAAAACAATATTTTTTACAATTTCATTATAACCTGTTTTGAAGGAAATATCAAGTGACACAACATATGCGGTATAACCTTCAGCAGTAATTTTCAGATCGTACTTCTTACCGGTAGGAAGCGAAACAAGATATTTTCCTGTAATTCTGTTTGAATTAAAGATGCCAAATGTTTCATCAGTTGATTTATCAATTATTTCAATTTTTGATTTAATACCTTCCCCGTTCTCATCCGTAATAAAACCTTTTACTAATGTTGTATTCTTTTTAATAATATCTGCACCTAATACAACGCTATAAATATCAGTTTCTCCAATTCCGTTGGGTTTAGATGAAGAATAATAACCTTTTTTCCCGTTGGCAGCCAATGTGAAATACATATCGTCCTCAGTGGTGTTAATTGATCTTCCAAGGTTCTTTGGAGTGCCCCATTCACCTGTTGCAGAGTCTAAATCAGACATGAATATATCGTAGCCACCAATAGAATTATGCCCTTTAGAGCTAAAGAAAAGTGTGGTACCATTCGGGTGAATAAATACACTTTCTTCATCTTTGTCGGTGTTAATAGATTCTCCAATGTTTACAGCATTTCCCCATATTCCGGTGCTTTCTTGTGTGCTGTACCAAATATCCTTTTCACCAACTCCTAATTTCCGGTTACTTACAAAATATATTGTTTTCCCATCCGGAGATATGCTGGCCGAAGTTTCATTGTCATTACTATTGATGGAGGCCGGCAATCTCAAAGGCGCTGACCACTCTTCTCCATTTAAGGAGGACTCAAAAAGATCTCCATTTTCAGTCTGGTTACCATCATAACGGTAAAGGATCATCTTTTGTCCATCATTTGAGAGTGCTATAGCAGAATTGTTAACATCGGGAAGGTTGATCGTTGGCCCCAATTTTCTTGGTGCTAACCATTTTTTATCTTTAAGATCATAATAAGAGGTGTAAATATTCGCTTTGCCTCCTTTGTTTTCAAGTTTCTGAGATTTTCCTTTTTTTGCAGGTGGTGTAATAGTTGCTGCTGTTTCAGTTAAGGGTCTGTTGGTGGAAAATATCATTACATTCCCATCAGCATGAATAAGGGGGGCATAATCCGGAAAACGTGAATTTACCAGCGAACCTATGTTTTTAATTTCCATGCTTAAGGAATCTTCTGCCGAACCGGCATTTTCATCAGCAGCGATTTCTGACTGTTCACCATTTTCTTCATTTGCCGAAGAGTTTTCCTCATTCGCATATTCAGCAACAACAGTTGTGTCCGTCTGTTCATCAATAGATTCCAGATTTGCAGAATCAACAATAATATCCTGTTCATCAGCAGCAAGGTTTGGATCTGTTCCCCAACTGGCATTTACTATAGAATCCAACTGCGCTTTATGTTTTTGTTCCAAAGCCTCAATTTTCTTTGCCAGTTCTTGATTTTTCTTAAGTAGCGCTTCTTTTGAAGTATCCTCGTTTTCTGCTGTTTTTACATTAGCAATAAGAGTGTCTTTATTGTTAACGGTATTTTCTTCTGTAACAACTATAGGCGTATCAGCAGTAGTTTCTTCTTTTTTTACTTCAGCAACAACCGTTTCTTTATTCTCCTGAACTTTTTCTTCTCCAACAACTATAGGGGCATCAGCAACAGTTTCTTCCTTTTTTACCTCAGCAACAAGCGTTTCTTTATTCTCCTGAACTTTTTCTTCTTCAACAACTATAGGAGCATCAGCAATAGTCTCTTCTTTTTTTACTTCAGCAACAACTGTTTCTTTATTCTCCTGAACCTTTTCTTCCTCAACAACTATAGGGGCATCAGCAATAGTATCTTCTTTTTTTACCTCAGCAACAACCGTTTCTTTATTCTCCTGAACCTTTTCTTCCTCAACAACTATAGGGGCATCAGCAATAGTCTCTTCTTTTTTTACCTCAGCAACAACCGTTTCTTTGTTCTCCTGAACCTTTTCTTCTTCAACAACTATAGGAGCATCAGCATTAGTTTCTTCTTTTTTTACCCCAGCAACAACAGTTTCTTTGTTCTCCTGAACCTTTTCTTCTTCAACAACTATAGGTGTATCAGTGGTGGTCTCGTCTTTTTTTAAGGTAGTTAATGTTGAATCTTTATTTTCCTGAGACTGGTCTTCTCCGAAAGCTTCTTTGACCGCATCAAAATTTTCGTCTTTTTTATTAGCGGCCAGAATCGAATCTTTATTTTCTGAAATTTGTTCTTCCTCGTTAATGATCGGGAAAGGACTAATAACATCCACGTTAACATTTTCTGAACCTGATTCAATTCGCTTTTCTTCCGCTTTTTGCTCAGCTATCAAATCCACTTTAAGCACTTTAAGTTCAATTCTGCTGTTTATCTGGCGGCCTTCTGCTGTTTCGTTTGTGGCAATTGGATCAGTTGATCCGTAACCTTTGTATTTCAATCTGCTTTTTTCACAACCCTTACCAACCAGGTAGTTCATTACCGCTTTTGCTTTTTGTTCGGAAAGTTTTTTATTGTCTTGAAAGCCAACATTGTCGGTATGTCCCGATATTTCAACATGAAGCGAGTTCATGTCATTCATCAGTTTAATTATCCGGTCGAGATCTGCAAAGGATTGTTGTTGCGGGATTTCCTGGTTGAAATCAAAAAAAACATTATTGATAGTTATTTTTTTTCCGACCTCCACTTTTTGTAAGGTGATATCCTTTATGTCTTTTGACTCAGAACCACTGGATTTTGGAATTGATACATTAACCGACTGGAACAAGTAACCGGGTTTGTTGTACACAATATTGAATTTTGTCTCGAACGGAATGGAGAAGCGCGAACCGCCTGCGCTGTTAGTTTCAAATTTCCCTATCAATTGTTTGGTAATGATATCAATCAGTTCTATCTGCACTTTTGGGATTGGATTCCCTTCCTCATTGAGTACCCTGCAAAAAATATTAGCATATTTTGGTTCCAGAACAATGTTTAATACCACTTCATTGTAATTGCCGTTTTCAGAAGCTTCAATAAACTCGGTGTAGGTCCCGTTATTGTCATCTGTAAAATTTATTTGATATTCTCCTGTTGCAGGAAGAGAAACAAGAAACTTTCCGGTAGCTTTATTTGACTTAAAGGTGTTGATATTATCACCGGTGAGCTTTTCTTTTACAACAATTTTTGATTCGATCCCCAGTCCGTTTTCACCGATAACAAAGCCTCTTACAAGAGTGATATGTTTTGTTAAAATACTTTCACCGAATGTGATACTGTAAATGTCCTTATCTGCCAATGCTTTTGGTTTAGAAGAGGTATAGTAGGCTGTTTTTTCGTTGGCTGCCATCACAAAATAAAGGTCATCTCCGGGGGTGTTAATAGGAGAACCCAGATTTATTGCCTTTGCCCAAATATTAGTAGCTGTATCAAGGTGAGACACAAAAATATCATAACCGCCAGTTGAATTATGACCTTTGGAACTAAAAAAAAGTGAACTTCCATTTGGATGAAGGAAAACGCTTTCCTCATCTTCTTTGGTGTTTATTAAATCCCCTATATTTACTGCTTCACCCCAATCCCCGGCCTCATTTTGTATGCAATACCAAATATCCCTGCCACCCAATCCTTCAGGTCGGCTGCTAACAAAATAGATTGTTTTTCCATCAGGCGAAAAACTGGCAGAAGTCTCATTCCCATCACTGTTTATTGGTGCCGGTAACCTTTTGGGAACCGACCATTCATTGCCTTTCAGTGTGGTCTCAAAAACACCTTTGTTGATGTTTTTATTATTGCCACTTCTATACAGCAACATCCTTTGACCATCATTTGATAATGCAATAGCTGAATTGTCAACACCAGCAAGATTAACCACCGATTCGAGCAGAATAGGCTCTATCCATGTTTTACTTTTTTCGTCATAATAGGTAATAAAAATAGCAGAGTTGGCATCTTTTATTTTTTGCCCATCCTTTTTAGCAGATGGGGTAGGGGAGATACTAGTTTTATCAGTTGGCCTGAGGGAAGTAAATACCATGGTGGAGCCATCAGCAGAAATGAGCGGAGCGAAATCAGAAAAAGAGGAATTTACAAGAGGACCAATATTTTTAATTTCCACCTTTGGCGAACCATTTTGAGCGCCAAGGATTTGGGAGAATGTAAGAAGGAAAATTGAAAAAAATATTTTCATTGGTAAATAAATGTGAATTAGCTAAATTTAGGAGGCAGGCATTCCTGACTTTTTTTGTTTTTTTATATGGTTAAGGCTTTTTACAATACACAAAGTTCTTTATACTACCTTCGGTTTTATATCCTGCAAAAAATACTTTTCACCAACGGATTGTTAATTCAGTTTTTGTTTTTTTATCGTCAAATTATTTTATTCCGAACAAGGCTTAGCCATTAACAACTTATTAAACGTTCTTGAGATCTAAATAGTTGCCGGTTATTAGTACAAAAAAGAAATAATAAAAATAGAAAATTAATTTTTTAAATATGTTCCGGCTATCGGTTGGCTAGTAACAAATAAAATTAAAAACAATATTAAATCTAAAACGTAGATTTAACTGATTTATGCGAATTTTATCCGTTTTATTATTCTAAAGAAGAGACAGGGTTTGTGTTCTGTTTTGGTTAAGAAGATCCCACCCCTTCGATTCACATTATGTATTGAATCTTAAACTTGTTCTTAGTTTTAAGGATGTGTTTCTGTCTTTTTGTTAAGTGATTTAGAAATTACTTTGCTTCCATAATAATATCTCTTACAATTTCCTGATAACCTGCTTTATATGGAATATCAATAGATACTGTATCTGTTTTGTAGCCTTCGGTACTGATCACCATCTCATATTTTTTGCCCGGAGGAAGTGAAACAAGGTACTTTCCTGTAGTTTTGTTTGACTTAAAGGTGCCAACTAACTTATCAGTTCCTTTGTTCTTTAAAACAATGGTTGATCCAAGAGGGGTGTCCGTATTAGTGATAACACGTCCCTTCAGCAAGGTTGTGTTTTTTTTCATCAGATCTTCCAGAAATGTGATGCTATAGATGTCCAGATCCCCAAGGCCATCAGGTTTTGATGAGGCATAATATCCTGTTTTCCCATTTCCCTGCAAAACAAAGTATATTTCATTTTCTGGAGTATTTATTGGGTAACCAAGGTTTTCAGGTTCTGCCCAGGTCAATGTGGTTTCATCATAAACAGACATGAAAATATCAAAACCACCTGTGGTATTATGTCCTTTTGAACTAAAGAAAAGCGCTTTCCCGTTGGGATGAATAAACACCCCTTCTTCATCTTCTGCACTGTTAATTAATTTTCCCAGATTTATTGCTTCTCCCCATGTTCCGGTTTCATCTTGTGTGCTATACCAGATATCTCTTCCGCCATATCCCCATTTACGGTCACTTACAAAATAAATTGTTCTTCCGTCAGGAGAAATACTTGCAGAAGTTTCGTTCTCATCACTATTAATTGGTTCCGGTAATCTTACAGGGTCGGACCATTCTTCTCCGGTTAATATCGATTCCAAAATATCTCCATTAGCATTTTGTTCATTACCACCGCGGTAAAGAAGCATCCTTTGCCCGTCATTTGATAAAGCAATGGCGGAATTATCCACATCCGGACGATTAATGGTTGGCCCAAGTATAAACGTTACTAACCACCGTCCATTTTTATCATCATAATAAGTGACATAAACATTTTCAGTTCCCGGTTTTCCTTTTATTATTTCTTTTTCATTTATAGGTCTTGGAGAAGTGAAGATCATATTATTGCCATCGGCAGAAATAAGTGGGGCGTAATCCGGAAAGGCTGAGTTTATCTGAGGTCCTACATTTTTAATTTCCACTTTTATAGAATCTTTTTGCTGTGCGGAAAGAAATAAAAATAGAGCGCAAAATAAAGTAGTAAAGAGTATTTTCATAGCTATAAACAGTGTAAATTAGATGAACCTTTGGACAAAACCATTCAGAATTTTTGTTGAATTATTTAATGGTTTTTCAAACGATCCTAATCACAAAGATATAGAATAATAGAATATGATGATGTGTTTCTGAATTTTCTGTTTCCGACTCGTTTTTCCTGACTAAAAACGGGATCTTGACTGGACCATAAATGGATTGGCGGCAATATAACGTATCGTTAATTCAAATCCTCCTCGGCCGGTGCTTGCTGTCTTTAAGCCCGAAGTGTTTATATCATAACTCATTCCCACTGCGTAATTTGAATATTCAAGAAGCATAGCCACTGTACCTGCATCTTTTGCGCGGTAATAACCTCCAACAGAAAATGCTGAACTGCTTTTATCCCTGGTGTACTTGCTTTTTTGTTTTAATTTATAACGGATCAAAGAACCGGCTAATATTTCGGATGGAGCTCCTTGTTTATAAATCATAAGACCGGGAACAAAACCTATATTGGTATAGGGGATACTCAAAAGGATATCGGCATGCAAAACAAACTTCATTCTTAATTTTTCGTTGTTGCCGGCAAAAGAATATTTTGGTTGAGAAAAATGAAATACAGACATTCCTACGTTTGCCTTAAGATCATTGTTTTCCACCACTCGTCTCATTCCAGCGGAATTATTATAGGTCCAAACCACTCCGGCAGCCACATCAGGGTATGCAAAGGCAGTTGAAGTATTGGTTTCACGAGAACTTAAAGTTGGATTATATGCCTGGCCATCAAACTGATTTCCCCATTGCAATGCTGTGTAATCAACGCTACGTTGTGCATATCCAATTTGCAAGCCTCCACCTATTTTAGTGTATCTGTCTAAATATACATGGGCGGCTCCTGAAAGGTTGGCCTGTGTAGTTCCCATATTTGAATCTCCGGCTTTATCGCTAAAAAAATTGATGCCGGCTGCATAAAAAGCTTTCGCTTTCTTTTTTCTCTGAAAACTTACATCATACGCTGCGGCAATTGTTTTGTAAGGAGTTCCAACACTTTTCCATTGTTCTTTATAATTCACCTGAGCCGACATACCATAAACAGCCCCTGTAAATGCCGGGTTTTGCGTAAATGGCGACATGTAAAATTGAGAAAAGTGTATGTCTTGCGCGAAAACACATGTAATAGGTAATATGTAAAATATAATATTTACAATTACACTAAAAAATATGACTTTCGGTTTTAAAGTAATGAGTTTCATTATATTACTTATTAAATTTTAAATATTACATTAAAACTTATCTTATTAAGCTGATATTCCCTTTTTTATTAACCTCTTCCCCTGTAGTGAGGGTTGCTCTCATAACATATACAAATACAGCTGTATTCATATCTTTACCTCTATAGGTACCATCCCAGCATTGCATAATATCTGTAGTTTCAAATACTTTTTCTCCCCAACGGTCGTAAATGGCAAAATATAATGATTTTACACATTTACCATAAACACATTCCATGTCGTTTTCACCGTTATTATCCGGAGAGAAAGCATTTGGAACAAACATTTCACCGCATTCGTTCAATAGTTTAATTAAAGCAAATGCCGGGGAAGGTGAGGAGAAGTCCCATGATGGAGCATTCATAGCGCTAAAACCAAATTGGTTTGCAGTTGGAGAAGCGGGGATATCTTCCCATTGTGGAATATTCTGCCAATGTCCGATGCCTGTGATCTCCCCATCGGTATTTGGATCATAATAGATGGTAATGGAGGCGTTTGCACTTCCTGCATCCCTTCTTATCTGATGATAATACACCGGGTTAACATTTACCACGGTAGCCTTTTTTAAACTTATATCATAGGCTTCTGTTGTAGCATCAACATTGGCCATACGTACAGCATAATCATTAGGGAAATTGTTGTCAGGTGTTATTTCTACAGGTCTGTATCTTAAAGTGCCAAGGCTGGAGCCTACAGGGAACAAGTAGGATTGTGTTGCTCCGGTGGTTCGTACCAATGCTCCACCATTTAAACTGCTTACGAAACCGGTTGAAAGTTGAATGGAAGGTATTGCAGGGTTTGTAACATAAACGGTTTTTTGCCCGGTAGCTAATTCACGGTCATTAAGGTTCAGCGTATCTCTAACGATGGCATCAATATTATTCAATTGTTTCACTCCGGAACCTTGCAGAACCAGATTGTGAAATTCTGTTACAGATGTACCTTGAATATTTTGATTCCCGCCAATCATGTAACAAGTAATGTCACTGGCTCCATTGGTGCCGGCAGTGTTAGTGAAAGCCCCATTTCCAGCCGAGTTTGTCCAGTCACCGTTATCAGTGCCGGAGTTTTTTATATAGATGGAGCCGCTGTTCCTAAAAGTTCCTCCGATTCCACTAGAATCATCGGGTAAATTACTAATACCTCCATTTGCAAAAATAATATCGTTTGCACTGTAAATAGTGGTTCCTTTATTAACCAGTACCTGGGAAAACAAAGAGCCACCAGCCCTGCTCCAAAGCAGAGAGATGAAAAGAAAACCAATAATGAGTATAATTTTTCTCATATTTTATTTAAAAACAGATTGCCATTATTTCAAATGAAAAGTGGCTGAAACACTGCAAAGGTGCAAATATAAATCTAATATAGCTCAATCATTTTAAATTCGCCCAAAAAGCCATTTTTTACAAAGACTTTATTTGGTATGGGTTACTGTTACGAACAAATTCCCTTTTTGTTACAAAAACAATTTCTCTGACAAATATAAAAAAACAATAAGCGCCTTGATGTCAGCGATTTATGTATAAAAACGGCAAACTAAAGTCCTCTCAGGAAAATAATTGAGAAGGAGAAATAAATGATCAAACCTGTTACATCTACGAGTGTTGCCACAAATGGAGCAGAGGCAACAGCCGGATCAAAACCAAATCGTTTTAATATCAAAGGAAATAATGAGCCAACTATATTTCCCCAAAGTACTACCGCAACGAGAGAAAAACCAACTACAAGAGCAATTTCCATTGAATGAGGGCCATAAATAGTAGTGAAATTGGACCAGATGAATACTCTCAAAAAGCCAATAATGCCCAGAATGAGCCCTAAAACCAATCCGACCTTTATCTCACGTTTTATGATCGTCCACCAACTTCGCACGGTGATCTCACCTAATGCCATGGCTCTGATAACAAGCGTTGATGCTTGCGAGCCAGTATTTCCTCCACTTGAAATGATCAAAGGAACAAAAAGAGCTAATATGACCATTTTTGCAATTTCGTTTTCGAAAAAGCCCATGGCTGATGCGGTAAGTGTTTCCCCTAAAAATAAGATCACTAACCAGCCGGTACGTTTTTTCAGGATCTCAACAATCGACAAACTCATGTATGGTTCATCAAAGGCCTCTACACCGGCCATTTTTTGTACGTCTTCCGTATCTTCTTCTCTTCGAAAGTCAACTACATCATCAATTGTAATTACTCCTACCAATTGGCCAATAGCATTAACAACAGGAACTGCTACCAGATTGTATTTATCCATTATATTGGCTACACTTTCGGCAGGGGTATTGGCTTTTACAGATATTATTTTGGGGTCATAGATATCAGCTACTATTGATCGAACGGGAGAAACAATTAATTTTTTTAAAGGTAAAAGTCCAATGAGTTTTTCATCATCATCCACCACGTAAATTGCAAATACTTCTTCCAGATCATGCGCTTGTTCACGTATTTCACGAACACATTCAAGTGCTTTGCTGTGGAGGTGGACCCGTACAAATTCTTTACGCATCAATCCACCGGCAGTATTTTCGTCATATTTTAAGAGGTCAACAATGTCGCTTGCCTGCTCGCTGTCTTCGATATGGGATAATACTTCATCCTGTACATTATCAGGTAATTCGGCAATAACATAAGCAGCATCATCAGAATCCATATTGTCGATGAACTGTTCTGCGATCTCCTTTGAAGTAAGTGAAGCTAAAAATCGTTCGCGGACATCATCTTCCAACTCCACCATTACATCAGCGGCAGTTTGTTCGTCCAATAATTTGTAAACGTATTTGGCCTCTTCTATTTCAAGCTGATTGAAAATTCCGGCAATATCGGGCGGATACAGCTCTTTGAGCTGTTCGGTAACAAAAGAACCATTTTGAATACTAATGGCCTCTCTTAAATTTGATAAAAAAACATCTGTTAATTCAAAACGCATTTGGTAACGGTTTTAGCGTGGCGAAGGTAAGTATTTTGTTAATTTGAAAATCTGCTAATTTAAAATTTCACAATTTATTAGCATATCGCGAAACCTGGTACTCAATTTGCCACAGATTATGCAGATTTCAGGCGCTTCAAATTATCAGGGCAACACGCATTATAAAGTTCTTTATTTTTAAGCCTTTCGACAAAGAGCCTCTTCCTTCGTCAGGATAACTTGCGGCTCGGTTTATTTTGTAAGGAGGGACTTTACGCCATCCACTAAGATACATCAATTAAGGGCAGGGAGCCATAGGCTAGGTTCATATTCTTACAAAATGCTTCGTTCCTACGGAACTTGTTTTTTATTGTTGTTTTTTCAACGGACTAAAGTCCATTGTTACAATATCATCCGTTCCTATGGAACTGTAACTTTAGACTGCCTAGCTGCAGATTACTTTTTCACCAACCTCGATAATTTATCAGGGGGCTTTACTAAATTTATAATGCGTGTTGCCCTGAACAAATTAGCACATTTTAAAATTAACTTGTTAATTATTCTTATTTTTAGGCAAATTTTGAAGGTATTTATGAATGTGTTTTTTCATTTCGGCAGGTATTTTATATTAATAAGACGCGCTTTTGGTAAACCTGAAAAGTTTTCTGTTTACCGTAATCGTATTTTTGAAGAAATGAACATTTTGGGCATTGGCTCATTAGGTATTGTCGCAATCATATCTGTATTTATAGGCGCAGTTATTACTATTCAGTCGGCCTTCAACTTTGAAAACCCTTTAGTGCCAATTTATGCCGTTGGCGTTGCAGTTCGCGATTCAATGATATTGGAATTTTCTCCTGCCATTATAAGTCTGATCCTAGCCGGTAAAATAGGTTCCAGTATTGCATCTGAAATAGGAACAATGCGTATTACCGAGCAAATAGATGCTTTGGAAATAATGGGGATCAATTCAGCGAGTTATTTGATTCAGCCTAAAATAGTTGCCTGTGTGGTATTTAGCCCGGTTCTTGTTATTTTTTCAATGTTTTTGGGCATATTTGGTGGTTATGTATTTGGAGTAATGACCGGTGTTGTTACCAATTACGAATATATTTATGGTATTACTTATAATTTCAGGCCTTATAATGTGGTGTATGCCTTGATCAAATCAGGAGTGTTTGCTTTTATAATTGCATCCGTTCCTGCATATCATGGATATTATACAAGTGGAGGGTCACTTGAAGTAGGCCGATCCAGTACCAAGGGAGTGGTTTATAGCAGCGTGTTGATACTTACTTTCGATTTAATTTTAACTCAACTTTTATTGGCGTGATCCAGATCAACAATTTATCAAAATCATTTTCTGGCCGGAGTGTTCTAAAAGACGTTTCATTTACTTTTCAAACAGGTAAAGTTAATATTATCATTGGTGGAAGTGGCTCAGGTAAAACTGTTTTAATACGATGTATGGTTGGCTTAAACGAAGTTGACTCAGGAGAAGTTTTATATGATGGGCGTAATTTTTATGATTTGAATTTTAAAGGAAAAAAAGAAATTCGCAAAGAAATAGGAATGCTTTTTCAGGGAGGCGCATTGTTTGATTCAAAAACTGTTGAAGAAAACGTTGTATTCCCACTTTCTATGTTCACAGAACTTAGTGAAAGTGAAAAACGGGACAGAGCTAACTTCTGTTTGCAAAGGGTAAATCTGCTCAATGCCAATCATCTTTTTCCTTCCGAATTAAGTGGGGGTATGAAAAAAAGGGTAGCTATAGCCCGTGCTATTGCTGTTCAGCCAAAGTATCTGTTTTGCGATGAACCAAATTCCGGGCTCGATCCCAAAACCTCTATTGTTATTGATAATTTAATAAAAGAGATCACGGAAGAATATGATATTACTACTATAGTAATTACTCATGATATGAATTCGGTAATTGAAATTGGAGATCATATATTGTTTATCTACGAAGGTGCAAAATGGTGGGAGGGTAGCAAGCAGGAAATTTTAAAAACGGATAATAAAGAAATTCAGGATTTTGTATATGCTACAAAATTTATGAAGGATCTGAGAACGAAGTTTTAGGTTTATGTAAGCTACAATAATGCATAAAAAAAGAGCGGTAGGGATTTCCTGCCGCTCTTTTTTTATGCATTATTGTAGCTTATTTAGTAACAACAAATTGTTTTGTGAAGTTACGACCATTTGCATTTAATTGGTACATATAAGTACCTGCATTTAAGTTCGCAGTTTCAAGATCGATTTTGTAGGTACCAGCTGATTGTGAATCATAAGCCTTTTCAATTACCTTACGACCTGCTTGATCAAAAACAACAAGGCTTACTTTATTTGAATTTTTTTCTAGTGTGTATTCAATTGTAGCTCTTTCAGTTGTAGGGTTAGGGTAAGTCGTTAACTTCATTCCGTTAAAATACTCATTAACACCGGTAGCATCAGCCACTACAGCCCAGATTGCAATGTTGTTATCTAAACCTCCAGAACCTAGAGCAGGTGAAGCTGGGTCGCTAAATATCTGATCTGTAACATACCATTTAGTACCAACTTTGTGAAATGCATAATCAAAATTTCCTGCATCATTTAATTTATCGCTCACTAATCCAACAGTATCACCAGCCGTTAATGTAGACGCATCCACAACAAGGGCAAAATCACCACTAATTGCAGGCGGGGTTGTGAAAGTAACGTAATTCCAGCCAGTTGTATCGATATCAGAAAACAGGAGATCTGCAGTTCCTTTAGCGGTACCAGTAGGGCCAGGGGAATTTAATGTAGTTGAGTTGAATGTGCCGCTACCATTAGTGTTATAAGCTTTGTTAGCTGCCATGTCATAAGCAGAAATGACTACCTTTGAGGTAGCAGAGCTTCCTGCATCACTTTCGATGGCACCAAACCATAATATTACTCCAAGAACTCTAACAGGAACAGGAGAACCAGTACCAACATTTTGATAACCCTGTGCGCAAATTTTGTAACCATCTACATTGTTTCCATAGATAAAACCGCCACCTAAATAACCGTAAATAGAAGCATTTCCACCATTTGGTAAAAATTCAGGAAGAAAATCCGAAACGTTAACAATACCTGTAGTATCAGGGTTTGTCAATCGCTCAGAAGAAGCAACATGAGTAAAAGGTTTTGATGAAGATAGAACACATTTTCCTGCCTCGGAAACTTGTGCAAAAGAAGATACAGACAAAAAAGCCGCACCTGTGATTAAATAAATTTTTTTCATGATATTTTTTTAAAATTAATGATTTCTGAAAATTGACATACAAATTTAAAGAAGTGAACTGGTATTAACAAATTATTAAGAAATTAAATTATTAAGGTAAAATGTACTATTTTATTTTGAAAACAGTTCCCTGGCCTAAGTGGAAAATAAAAAAGCCCGCATTTGTAGTGCGGGCCTTATTATTGATTTAAAAATTTTACTTAATTACTACCATTTTCATTACGGAAGAGGTGTTTTTATCTACAGTTAACGAATAGTAATAAACTCCGGCAGGAAGCTCTTCTGCATTGAATTTCACTACGTGTTTACCAGAAATTTGATTTCCTTCGTTTTGCTCAGCAACTTTTTTACCAGTTATATCATACACGGCTAGGCTTACCACAGCATTGCGATCCAACTCATAGCTTATAGAAGAAGTATTAGAAAAAGGATTTGGAATATTTTGCTTCACTTTTATTCCATTTTCTGAAATATCATTTATGCCCAAAATTTCATCTATTTTAAAAGAAATAATATGGTTCTCATATCCATAAGGAGTTGTCCAACCCCAAGATGGCATAAAATATCCATTCCAACCACTTGTGTTAATATTATACCTTACATCTCTAGGTAATACATAAGAGCAGTTCATATCACCGGTAAAATCATTTGGAGCTCCGCCATAATAAGTTGGATCAGTATTGTCACCATTTTGTTCATACGAAAATTGATAGAAAGCATTTTTTTCGCTTATTGAATCGGTAATAGCGTATGAATATCCTGGAATAAAACTAACAATAGCGCCAATATGGGCACCATTGGTTTGTGTAGGAATGCCCGGTGTTGCGATATAAATTTCGCCTACATTGTTAGTAGAATCACTTTCAGTTAAAAAATATTTATAGGTTCCAAGTATCATAGAAGCAGGAACATTTTTAGTAGCGAAATTATAAGTTATATCCTGGTAGTTTTCGTTACCGGGAGCTCCCATATTATAATTTGAAGCAGTAACTTGTTTAATAATGGTAACAACGAGAGTGTCAACAACTGTGGAGGCAAGAGTTCTTAAATAACCATAAGCGATCGCAACTGAATCAAGCGTAAAAGAGCTGTTAGAAACAATGCCTTGAAGTGGCATATTTTTAGCATCTAACATGGTAGCATATTTATGAAATTGAGGGTATGCAATTTCCCCTCCGGTATATAATCCTGCAATGATATTTGAATCAGGGAAAACCAAACCAAATTGGCCAGCTGCCAAGCCTTCATTAGGTCCACCGACTGCATCCAGTTGTAAGGCATAATTTAACCAGCCCGAATATTCTCTGGAAGGATCAGCCGCAAAAATATGATTCGAAGAAGTTTTTAATTTAGCATTTACTAATTTTTGTGGTGCATTCAATGCTGACTTTTGCTGCCCAAAAGAAAACAAGCTAGCAAATCCAATTCCTACTACTAAAGTAATTTTTTTCATTTTTTTTTATTCTATTTTTTTATTAGTTAAAAATTCTTAAAAAGAAGTCAATGACAAATTTAACAACCTAATTTGATAATAACAAATTATTAAGAATTAAAATTACGTAGAAAATTCAAAATGTCCATGAGTTTACATGGACATTTTGAATTTAAGGATAACTATTCGTCTTGTAAAATTTGAATATTCTCGAACAGCTATAAGCTTTTTTAACAATTCGATGTTGAGGTGAAAGTGTAAGTTACTGATGACCCACCGCCATTATCATCTATAACAAGATAGATGGTTGTTCCCGAAGTCATTGATGGAAGATTAAAATTTAGAACATTTGAACCAGGTGCAGTTGTTTTATTATAAGAGCCACCAGACCAAGTGAAGTGGAATGTGAATGGATTACAATTATTTGTGTTTACTGTTAAAGTGTTTTCACAAACTCTGGCACTTCCAGTTTTTAAGGTAGATGGAACAGAAGCTAAAGCAACAACGGGACATTTGTTCAAAATATTAAAGTTTGACCTTGCCGGATTAGTTTGAAATACAAAACAGCATGTTAGCATTAAAACAATTGAATAGTGGAATGTGATTTTTTTCATAATTTTTTGGTTTTTAGGTTTATATTAATTTAATTTTCGACAAATATATAAACAGTTTGAAATTTGTCGACATTATTTGAATAAATATATATGTATTTAAGCAAGGTATCGAAAAGTTATTTTTAAATAACAGCTTAAAGTATGACTATGTTGATGCCAAATATGGCTCACTGCCAAAAAATAAAATGATGGAAAGAAAAAACCTCGGAAGAATTTTCTCCCGAGGTTAATTTTTAATGAAATTTTATTACCTAATCTGTGTCAATTCTTTTTAGGACTAGATGCACTTATGCGAGCTCAGCATCAGCGTACGCCTCAATAGGAGGACAAGCACAAATCAGATTTCTGTCGCCATGAGCATTATCAATACGAGCTACACTTGGCCAGAATTTGCTTTCTTTTATCCAGTTTAATGGAAAAACAGCTTTTTCGCGGGAATAGTTGTGTTTCCAATCGTCAGTAATAACTGATTTTGCTGTATGAGGCGCATTTTTAAGAACATTGTCATCTTTATCTGCAATACCTGAACTTATTTCATCAATTTCTTTACGGATATTGATCATCACTGAACAAAAACGATCCAGTTCCTCTTTTGATTCACTTTCTGTTGGCTCGATCATTAATGTATCGTGCACAGGGAATGATACAGTGGGTGCATGGTATCCATAATCCATCAAACGTTTTGCAATGTCGCCTACTTCAACTCCTGCTTCGCGTTTAAAAGCGACACAATCTAAAATCATTTCGTGCGCACAACGGCCATTTTTACCACTGTATAAAGTAGGGTAATGGTCTTTTAATGATTCTTTGATATAGTTGGCATTTAAAATTGCGATACGTGTTGCTTCTGCAACCCCATCTCCACCAAGCATTTTTATGTATCCGTAAGAAATCAATAAAATCAAGGCACTTCCAAAAGGAGCAGCAGATACGGCATGAATTCCTTTTTCTCCGCCTGTCTTTATTATTGAATGCGAGGGTAGGAATGGCACTAATTGTTTTGCAACACCAATTGGTCCCATACCCGGGCCACCACCACCGTGAGGGATTGCAAATGTTTTGTGTAAATTCAGGTGGCAAACATCAGCACCTATATTTCCAGGACTTGTTAAACCAACTTGTGCATTCATATTGGCTCCATCCATATAAACCTGACCGCCATTTTCATGGATGATATTGGTGATTTCAATAATGCTTTCCTCGTAAACTCCGTGTGTACTTGGATAGGTAACCATTAAACATGCTAAATTGTCTTTATGCTGAACTGCTTTTTCGCGCATATCGTTTACATCGATATTTCCTTTTTCATCACATTTTACCAAAACGATCTTTAAGCCACACATAGCAGCACTTGCCGGGTTGGTTCCGTGTGCAGAGGTAGGGATTAAAGCAATATTTCTATGTGCATCCCCACGCGACTGATGGTATGCCTGAATAACTAATAATCCTGCGTATTCGCCCTGAGCGCCACTGTTTGGCTGAAAACTCATTTTGGCGAAACCTGTGATTTCACTTAAAGATCTATCCAATTCTGCGATCACTTCCATATAGCCTGCTGCCTGTTCAATAGGAACAAAGGGGTGGATGTGAGCAAATTCAGGCCATGTGATAGGCATTAATTCGGAAGCAGCATTTAATTTCATTGTACAAGAACCCAATGAGATCATAGAATGTGTTAACGACAAATCTTTATTTTCCAATCGTTTAATGTAACGCATCATTTCTGACTCGGAATGATAGGAATTAAAAACCGGATGTTTTAAAATTTCGGATTTGCGAATTTCGATTGCGGATTTTTGGTTGAAAACAATTTTATCAGTAATAGTTGAAGCAGCTTTCCCTGCTGCTTTTGCGAATACCTCAATAATTGCATTTAAATCATTGGCATCAGTTGTTTGATCAATAGAAATGGTAATTGCACTTTCCGTATAACGGAAGTTAATTTCAGCGGCCTCTGATAGTTGCTTGATCTTAGTAGCATCTGCGCCATTGATTTTTATTGTATCAAAATAAACTCCTTTATCAACGGTATAACCTAATTTTTCTAATTCAGTAGCTAATGCCAGCGCTGAAAAATGTACCTGCTGAGCAATTCCTTTGAGGCCTTCCGGCCCGTGATATACGGCATACATGCTTGCCATAATAGCTAACAATGCCTGTGCGGTACAAATATTGGATGTAGCTTTATCTCTGCGGATATGTTGTTCACGTGTTTGTAATGCCATACGCAATGCGGAATTGCCTTGTGCATCAATAGAAACCCCAATGATACGTCCCGGAATGATTCGCTTATATTCTTCGCGGCAAGCAAAAAACGCAGCGTGAGGGCCACCGTATCCCATTGGTACACCAAAGCGTTGTGTGTTTCCAACAACAATATCAGCACCCCATTCGCCCGGAGGAGTTAATAAAACCAAACTCAATACATCGGCAGCAACTGCAATGGATGTTCCATTTGTTTTTGCTTTTTTTACGAAATCGGCATAGTTGTGAACTTTACCATCAATTGTGGGATATTGAAGCAATGCGCCATAAATGCTGCTATCTAATGTGGTGCTTTTAAAATCTCCTATCACTAATTCAATTCCCATCGGAGTTGAACGCGTTTTTAAAAGATCTATGGTTTGAGGATAACATTCATTTGAAACAAAAAATTTATTGGCTCCACTTTTTACTGCTTCGCGTGAACGGCTGCTGAAGAGCATTGCCATTGCTTCTGCTGCTGCTGTTGCTTCATCCAGCAATGAGGCGTTTGCAATTTCCATTCCGGTTAAATCCATGATCATGGTTTGGAAATTTAACAAAGCCTCTAAACGGCCTTGTGAGATTTCTGCCTGATAAGGGGTGTAAGCTGTGTACCAGCCCGGGTTTTCTAAAATATTACGCTGAATAACGGGAGGGACAATTGTATTGAAGTAACCTAAACCGATATATGTTTTAAAAACTTTATTTTTTGAAGCAATAACACGTAAATGCTTGTGGTAGTTATATTCTGTTAAGCCTGTTGGCAGGTTCAATGGCTTTTTTAAACGGATAGCAGCAGGTATTGTTTGGGCAATTAATTCATCAACTGAATTGGCACCAATTCTTTTTAGCATTGCTTTTACATCATTTTCTCGCGGACCGTTATGACGGTTTACAAATTTGTCGGTTGTAATCATTGTTATTTTATTTTTTTAGGGAATACAAATATAATCAGAAATACGGTAAGGGAAAAAGAAATAATTTTACAATTGTTCAATAGGCAATAGGCAATTGTACTGCTTAATTGGTAAATGGCCTGATGCGAATTGCCTACTGTTGAATTGCTTACTGCAAAATTGATTGAAGTGTTTATTTTTTAACTAAATTTTTTAAAAGGATTAATATATGGAAACAAGGCTACTATTTTTATAGTTGTCCGGGTTAATTGGTAGGCACCCCATCTTTTTAATTTTGCGGTCCAATGATTGTTTTGGTGTATGGGAAATACCTGCTTACAACCAGTTTCAATAACTGACTTTAAATGAAGTTGAAAGGACTTTGAAAATTGTTCATCCAAAACATCTATATTAAGCTCAATGCTGCCATACGCACTAAGATGGTTTAGGTTAAAAGAGCCAATTGTTGCCCAATTACCATCCACTACAGCAACTTTGCCGTGCAAAACAGATTTTTCCCATTCGTAAATTTTTATACCATTGCGAAAGAGCAGATCATATAACCATCTGGTTGCGGACTGAAAAACAGGGACATCAGAAACGCCAGCCATAATAAGATGAACCTCTACTCCATGCTTGGCAGCTCTAATCAATGCTTTTCTAAGTTTTGTCCCAGGCAAAAAATAACTACCTGTTATATAAATAGATTTTTTTGCATTTTGTATTGCCTGCAAATAACTACCACTGATCTGGTTTTTTCTTCTTAAACGATCGTTCTCCCTTATTCTCACAGAAATAAGTTCGTCTGATAGAATTTGTTTCGGAACCTTTTTTGCTTTTTTTTGTTTCCAAATTAATTTTCTTCCATACGTATGCAGACATATATTATCAACTTCCTGGCAAATAGTTCCTTTTATAAGGATAGCATAATCAAGCCAAGCGGCCTCTGTTGCGGAACCATGATATTTATCAGCAATATTGATGCCTCCGATAAGAGCAATGTTTTTGTCGGCCACAATCACTTTGTGATGTAATCTCCTGCCAAAATAAATGTTCTGGGAAGAAAAAAAGGGAGCAAAAAAGCGCAGGCGGATTCCAGATAACCGAAGATCTTTCGAAAATTTTCGTGAAAGGGATTTAGAACCATAGCCATCCAACATCATATGTATCTTAACTCCACGGGATGCGGCAGCTTTTAATGAATTGGCAATGCTTCTGCCGGTTTCATCTTCATCAAAAATATAGGTTTGCAGGTGAAGGGTTTGTTTTGCAGAATGAATAAGGTTTTCAAGCGTTTCGAAATAATCATTACCGCTGTGAACTAACCTTATTTCAGCAGCTTTATGATATTCTTCGGCTTTAAAAGATTTTTTTTTAAATATTCTAATATTCATAATTTATTTTTTTAATGAATACTTGAACAAATTTATTTGAGTGATAGAGCTAACAATAAAAAAGAACTGAAAGAATATATATTCTTCAGTCCCTTGTATGTTGTGATCTCAATTGAATATTCATGCCTTTTTGCCTTATCCAATCAAAACCGGTTGAACTCATTATAAATAATGGCCAAAGCTACGTCTTTTTACTCAAAATCATATTTGTTGAACAGATATGGTACACAATATTTCTGTCTCTGAAACTGTCCCTCTACCATTGTATAAAAAAACATACCTATGAATACAACTGCCAAAAATTAAACTGAAACTTAATTAATACTTAACAACCTTAAACTCGGTACGCCTATTAGCCTGATGTTCGGCATCTGTACAAGGCACAACTTTAGAGCCCTCGCATTCGCATTTATTTACTGGTTGAGATTCTCCATATCCTTTTCCTGTTATGCGCTCAGGATTTGTAATACGTTGACTGATATACTCAGCTGAGGCTTTTGCTCTTTTATCAGAAAGCACCATGTTTTTATTTGCGCTTGAGCGGCAATCGGTATGAGAACCCAACTCTATTTCAAGTGTCGGATTTTCATTCATTACTTTCACAATTTTATCCAGCTCAACAGCGGCATCCGAGCGAATATCCCATTTAGACACATCAAAATAAACTGGTTTGATATCTATTAGTTTACCTATTTCAGTACCTATTTCTATTTTGTCAAGTGCTATATCCATAGCCTCCTGGAGCTTTATTTCACCAAGATTCGTTATTTCCGTTTTAAAGGGTACAGTTTTAGTCAAATATCCTCTTTTATCAATTTTAATAGAATAACTCAGCGTATCGTGAAGCTTTTTGTCTTCAAGAGTTTTTTTGAAATCACCAGTTACCGGTGTTTTTAAATTAATGATTTCAGTATTTGTTTTCTCTTCCGTAATCACCACGTTCACATCTTCAAGAGGAGCTTTAGTGGCTTTATCTAATATAATTCCATAGATAAACAAACCTGGATCTTTTTCAAGTGGTACATCCGCATTAATTTCCGTTATTTTTGCATTTGTACTTTTAGTTGAAACAGTTGCGACTCCATCCCAATAACTTTCTTTTGCGCCTTTTAAAGTATATGTCTTTTCTGATTCAATTTCAAATTTATAAGAACCATCCTCAGAAGTGATTATTTCAGAAATAATCGTTCCATTTTCGTCCGTTAATTTAACTGCAGTTTTTGGCAGAATTGTTCCTGTGATTTTATCAATGGCTTTCCCTGAAACAAAGTAGCGTTCTTTCGTAAACGTAAACGCGTAAATATCATCGCTCCCTTTACCTCCAACACGGTTTGAAGAGAAGTATCCAGTTGCATTATCCGAATAAATATAAAATGAAAAGTCGTCTTTATTTGAATTAATCGGAGCCCCAAGATTTTTGATACTGCTTACTTTCTCCTTTTTTATTTCGGATGAATATATATCCAATCCACCAAGTCCATAATTCCCATCGGAAGAAAAATAGAGTTTACCATCTGTTGAAACAAACGGAAACATCTCATTGCCTTCAGTATTTATTTCAGAGCCCAGGTTTTGTGGTTTTCCCCATTTATCTCCTTCTTTAAAGGATACATAAATATCTGCTAAGCCATAACCTCCAGGCATGTCCGAAGAAAAATAAAGTCTGTCCCCATCCATGCTGATAGTTGCATGACCTACAGAATATTCATCATCATTGTATTCAAATTCTGAATATTTCCCCCACCTGGAGCCTTCTAATTTGAGAATATAGAGTTTTAATTTATTCACACCATCCCTGCTTTTATGGTACTTCCCTTCATAATAATTATTGCGGGTCACATAATATGTTTTACTGTTTTTTTCATAAAAGACAGGACCTTCGTGATAAGGTGAATTTACCGCCTTAGACAATTTTTGCGGAGAAGAAAAAGCTCCGTTTTTTATTTTACTAATGGTATATAAATCAAGAAATGGTTGTTTGTCGCGTATATACGTGTGTTTTTCAGAAATTTCACTTGGGCGGTTGGTAGTAAACATAAAGGAGCTGTCAGCAAATGGAAACATGCCAAAATCAGCATTGGAAGAGTTAAAATCACAATTGATAACGGTATATTGTGTAGAGGTTTTCCATATTTCAGGTGTTTTTCCGGACTCCAATTTTCTGTTTGATCGGCTGTCTGTGGTATTTTTTTCGCTGTATAGCTTGTAAAACTTTTGAGCATCGGTATATTTTTCATTTTCTTCTAATACCTGAGCGTAATAAAAATAGTTTATTGGGTCAACACCTTGCATTGTATCGAGCCTGGAATAGCAACTTTCTGCCTTTTTTGTATTTCCTGTAAGGCGATAACAATCACACAATTTTGATAAATATTCCGTGTTTTTTTGTTCTCTTAATGAAAGGTCTTCATAAAAAGGAATGGCATCCACATAAGCATATTTTGAATAATAGCGTTCCGCAAGTATTGATTTCAAACCTGTTTGAGCAATAACAAGAGTCGAATTAAAAAATAAAAGAAAAATTAAAAACTGATTTTTTTTCATTGTTGGAAATGTGTTGTTTTAAAAATAACGTGGTGATTTAATTTTTTCTTTAAAGAAAGAAAAATCATAACCGAGCATAATTTCATGAGTACTTCCTGAATAGGAGCGGAGCTTGGAAATCGTGAAATCATAGGAGTAGCCCGCCCTCAGCTGAGGACTAAATTGAAATTGTAACAATGCTCCAACAGCATCACCCATACGATACATTGCGCCTACCCATAGCTTTTCATAAAATAAAAAGCTTGCATTAACATCTATTGAAACTGGCGCGCCATAAGTTATTTTTGTTTGAAGTGTCGGCTTAAATTTTATAAACTGATTAATTTCTTTTACGTAGCCCGCAATAAAATAGAAATGTATCTGTTTACCGGACAGCTGAGAAGTGTTAACCGTGCCAGCTCGATTAACAATTTCATTTTCCACTAAACGTGGTGTAGAAAAACCAAAGTAAAATTTATCAGTATAATAGTACGCTCCTGCGCCAAAATTGGGAAGTATCTTTGTTGTTACATTATTTTGGAATTGTTGATCGCTGCCATTAATAAGGTTTAGGGTGGTTAGTTTAACCTGATAAAAATCAGCCCCGCCTCTAATTCCAAAAGCGATATAAGATTTTTTTAATTTTATACGATAAGCAACGTCTCCAAATAATCCGGTTTGTTGTGTCGGGCCTATTTTTTCATTAATGAAAGTAAGACCAAGTCCTAACCTGTCTTTAAAAGCAGGTGAATTTATATTAACCATTTGTGTTGTTGGTGCACCTTCAAAGCCTGCCCATTGATTCCTGTAAAGACCTAAAACACTAAGCGCATCACGACTTCCGGTATACCCGGGATTTACGGCCACCGTATTAAACATATACTGTGTGAATTGCACATCCTGTTGTGCAAGCATGATCCAGCTACTTTTATCACAAAGTGAAAGGGTTAATGCTATTGCTATTATAAAAATATTTTTTTTCATTTTAATCTATATTATTTTTTTTGTTAGTGCGTCTTTTTACCTGTTCAAATAAATATATTTCTTGATCGGTTTCGATTCACCATCTAATTTCAAAATAAAGAAGTAAGTTCCTGAAGGCAATTCATTTCCATTTGAATAGCTGTCACCTTCATAAGTTCCCCCCCAATTATTATTGTATCCGATTATTTCATAAACTAAGTTACCCCAGCGGTTGAAAATCATTAAATGATTACTTGGATAATTTAGTATGCCTTCTATTTCAAAGAAATCATTTATCCCATCTCCATTTGGTGAAAATCCTTGTGGAATATTAACAACTGTTATAGCTGTATCAGCTCCAGGAGTTACTGTAACCATAATTAATGCAGTATCACAAAGCGATGGCACACCGTTGTCGCAGGCAATTACACAAATACTGTCTATACCAATAAATCCAAGATTTGGTGTATAAACAATACACAGTTGATCACCTGTAACACTAACCGTTGCTGTACCGTTTTGCACGCCACACAAAGCAACAGAGAAAATGGAACTAGTATCACTATCGTTAATAGTGGTGCAGACAGTTACAGGAATATTTTCGGGAGTCGTTCCTGTAGTATCTGCAATTACTGGTGGATTATTTATTGAAATTACGGTTACCGGGATAATCGTTGTGTCGCAGAGTGACGGTGTATCATTGTCACAAGCAATAACACAAATGCTATCGAGCCCGATAAAACCTATGTTTGGCGTATATACCACACAAAGCTGATTACCGGTAACACTTACAGTTGCTGCACCATTTTGCACTCCACATAATGTTACATTGAAAACGGAACCAACATCAATATCACTAATTGTTGTGGAGATGGTTATAGAAGTATTCATTTCGGTTGTGTCTGCCTTTTCTGTTATTACCGGAGGGTGATTAACTGACAACACAGTAACAGGTATAACTATTGTATCACATAGTGATGGTGTGCCGTTATCACAAGCGATTATACAAATACTATCAATTCCTGTAAAACCACTAATTG
>JAZKBX010000318.1:0-6769 GCA_040388455.1 Bacteroidota bacterium | reverse complement strand
TGTAACAGCGCAACCTTCCTGTGCAACTTCTACCGGAACTATAACGGTAACATCGTCCACCACCGGTTTAGCATTCAGCATCGATGGATCCGATTATACGAATACAACAGGTGTATTCATTACTGTTGCCGCAAACACTTACAATATAACAGCAAAAAATTCGGATGGGTGTATTTCGCCCGCAACAATTGTGCTGATCAATGCGCAGCCCCTTACACCATCCGCTCCAACTGCCGCTTCCTCTCAAACTTTTTGCAACAGCGCAACAGTTGCAAACTTATCAGCAACAGGAGCTATGATTCAATGGTACGATGCAGCAACAGGCGGGACAGCATTAGCAACAACAACAGTTTTAATAAATGGCAATCATTATTTTGCTTCTCAAACAATAAGTGTTTGTGAAAGCACAACACGATTTGATGTAACAGCTATTATCGATGTTCCCGCAGCACCAACAAGCATCCCGACACAAGCTTTCTGTGACTCCGCTACAGTAGCAAACTTAACAGCTACAGGAACCGCCATTCAATGGTATGCAGATTCAATCGGTGGTTCTGCGCTAGCGATAACAACTGCTTTAGTAAATGGGGTGCATTATTTTGCTACTCAAACATTAAGCACTTGTGAAAGCGCAACACGATTAGACGTAACAGTAACGATCAATCAAACACCTTACTTAACAAGTACACTCAATCCGGATACAATATGCAGCAATTCTGCATTTAGTTATACGCCAACCAGTTCCATAACCAATTCCACCTTCTACTGGATCAGGAATAACGTTACAGGTATCAGTAATTTAACCGGCAGCGGAACTGGCAATCCTAACGAAACACTTATTAATACCACCACTGCCTTGGTAAATGTAACTTATGTTTATACGGTAGGCTCAGAAGGTTGCATAAATGAGACAACAAATAATGTAATTATTCAGGTAAATCCTTTACCAACAGTAAGTCTTTTACCATTTACTACCGTATGTTTACAAACCACAGAATTTCTTTTAACAGGAGGTTTGCCAACAGGAGGTATCTATTCAGGGACCGGTGTTATTGCCGGTATGTTCTACCCTGGAAGTGCGGACACGATGCAATCAATCTCGTATATCATTACTGATTCAAACTCTTGCTCAAATACTGCATCTGAAAATATAACTGTTCTGGATTGTACCGAAATTGAAGAAAATACATTTTCGCAAGACATTACAGTATATCCAAATCCGACAAATGGAATGCTCAACATTGTAATAAAAAATTCAATTTTAAGTGAACTCTTGGTCAATGTGTTTGATATTCAAGGCAAAGAGGTTTTCAGTGCTTTAGAAAAAAATATATTAATTGGCTACAAAAAGGAAATCGATTTAGGGTGGTTAGCAAAAGGCATTTACTATATTAAATTGACAACAGGTAATGATGTACAAATGCAAAAATTGATAATTGAGTGATCTAAAAAATTTGTAGAGAATTTGATAATGAAAACAACTATTTAAAAGAGAGAATCCAATTTTCTCAAAATTACAATTTGAACCAATTAAGTACTGTTTATCTTCAACTTTGTGCCTTCCTCTTCACTAATTCGACAAAAATTAAGGGTATTTAGGATTAAAAAAATGTGTAAACTTGTAACTGGATTGTAAACTAAAAAGCGCAACCATTTTTTGCAGGATAATGCAAATTCATATTCCGAAAAAAAACAAAAAGAAGAATGGAAAACAAGATACAAGAACTCAACAAAAAGATAGCTGAAGCACAATTAGGTGGTGGAGAAAAACGCATTGAATCTCAGCATAAAAAAGGAAAACTAACCGCAAGAGAGCGCTTACATTTTTTGATGGATGAAGGCAGTTTTGAAGAAATAGGAATGTTTGTAACACACCGTTCTGTTGAATTTGGTATGGAACGCGAAAAGTATTTGGGAGATGGTGTAGTAACGGGTTACGGAACTATCAACGGACGATTGGTTTATGTTTTTTCACAGGACTTTACGGTGTTTGGAGGTTCGTTAAGTGAAACGCATGCCGAAAAAATTTGTAAGATCATGGACCTGGCCATGCAAAATGGTGCACCTGTAATTGGGTTGAACGATAGTGGTGGTGCACGTATCCAGGAAGGTGTTGTTTCACTGGGCGGTTATGCTGATATATTTTACCGTAATACCAGAGCTTCGGGAGTGATCCCTCAACTATCAGCAATAATGGGACCTTGCGCGGGTGGTGCAGTATATTCTCCTGCTATTACAGATTTTATAATGATGGTGGAAAACACTTCGTACATGTTTGTAACCGGTCCGAACGTTGTAAAAACAGTAACACACGAAGAAGTAACATCAGAAGAATTAGGCGGAGCATCTACACATTCAACAAAATCAGGAGTAACACACTTTTCATGTGCAAACGAAATTGAATGTATCAATAACATCAAAGCATTGTTGAGCTATATGCCACAAAACTGCGAAGATGAAGCGCCAAGCGTTTTGTATGAAAGTAATGGCAAAGAAAAACGTCCTGAACTAAATTCAATTATTCCTAAAAATCCAAATCAGCCTTATGATATTCGTGAAGTAATTAATGGGGTGATCGATTCGGAATCTTTTTTGGAAGTACACAAAAATTTCGCTGAGAACATTGTAGTTGGCTTTGCAAGATTGGCAGGTAAAAGCATTGGCATTGTTGCAAATCAGCCTGCTTTTTTGGCCGGGGTATTGGATATTGATTCATCAACAAAAGCTGCACGTTTTGTTCGCTTTTGCGATAGCTTTAACATTCCCTTGTTGGTGTTTGAAGATGTACCAGGATTTCTACCGGGTACTGATCAGGAATGGAATGGTATCATTACCAGCGGTGCAAAATTATTGTATGCATTTTGTGAAGCAACCGTACCGCGCATTACAGTTATCACCCGTAAAGCATACGGTGGTGCTTATGATGTAATGAATAGCAAACATATTGGTGCCGACATGAACTATGCCTGGCCAACAGCTGAAATTGCTGTAATGGGTGCTAAAGGTGCTGCTGAAATTATTTTCAAAAACGAAATTGCATCCTCTAAAGATCCTGCAGCCACTCTTGCTGAAAAGGAAAGAGAATATATTAAACACTTCGCAAATCCTTACCGTGCTGCCGAAAGAGGTTATGTAGATGAAGTTATAAATCCGGAAGATACACGTGAAAAATTAATAAAAGCATTTGGTATGCTTAAAAACAAAGTAGATGTATTACCAAAGAAAAAACATGGTAATATTCCGTTGTAACGATTTGATGTTGCACGTTGGATGTTAGATATTGGACGCAGGGTGTTTGATCAACCAATATCTAATTTCCAATATCCAACTTTAGTTATTTCCTATTTAACATCTGAACATACAGATCCTTGTCGGCTAAAAAATTGCGGGCATATACCACTTCAGGGTCGGTTTGCAGGCTGTTTTCCATAAAGCCGGTATAGTAATAATACCTGGAAACAATTTCTTCTTGTAGTGCTTTTTTGATCTGCTCTTTATTTTGCAAAAGCATTTCTTTTTTCGATTCTATAATTTGCTGATTCAATGCTTTGTATTTTTTTTCGAAAAGTTTTATAGTATTGTTGTTTTTTGAAAGCTCTTCAAACTCCATCAATTTCAATTCTTCAGGAGTTTTAAAAGGATATTTTCTGTTTTCTATATAACCCACAAACGTATAAAAACTAACATCTGTAACAATGATCTTATCGGCCGGAACATTCACCTCCCTAGTGTTTCGAAAATAAGTAGCATAATCAAAGATCAAAGAAGACTTTTTTAATGCTTCAACTATAGGGGCGTTTTTTTGTACCGGCTCAGTTTTTATATCCGGCTCTATTCCGCCTATGTCAAACACTTTTCTTCCATTCCGGGTATAAAAAACTTTTTTCAGGCTATCAGAAAATATTTTTTCTTTTCCATTAATATATCTTTTGGAGTAATCCCGTTTTTGAATACATCTCCCTGAAGGTGTGTAATATCGGGCCGCTGATAAATATAAGCTTGTTCCCTGCCCGGAAAACGAGTGCCTTGTACGAGGCCTTTTCCAAACGTTTTTTGCCCAATAATAACGGCCCTGTCAAGATCTTGCATGGCCCCGGTAAAAATCTCACCCGCAGAAATGGTATTACTATTTGTTAGAATTACCAAAGGTAAAAGTGTATCAAGAGGTTCGTTGTGCGTTATATTATTATAGTCAGTGGCTTTCCCTTTTATATGTAAAATAAGAGTGTTTTTTGGAACAAAAACATTCACACAATTAACGGCTTCCCCCACCAAACCACCAATATTATCGCGCAGATCAAGAATGATCGATCTTAATTTAAGATTTTTTTTCAGGTTTGTTACTGCTTCCAGAAATTGAATATCGGAGCCTCTCAAAAACTGCTGCACCTGGATATAGCCGGTTGCAGAGTCGAGCATGGTGTAAAAAGGAATTGACTTGGTTACAATTTGTTTGCGGATGATCGTTTTTTGTATCAATCCCACATGAGGCCTTTTAACAGTAACGTTAACGCTCGTTTCCGGAGTACCTCTCAATAGTTTTAATGTTTCATCAAGAGATTTCCCTTCCATTGATACCCCATCCACCTCCTTATAGATATCCCCGGCTCTCAGATCATTTTGCTCGGCACCGTATCCTTCAATAACAGAGGTAATAATAACTGCAGAGTCTTTGTAATCTATTCTTGCACCAATTCCGGAGTAATTTATTCCCGCCCATACATTTTCTCTTTCTCTTGTTTCGATCGAATCAAAAAAAACGGTATGAGGGTCAACTGATTTTACCATACCATCAATCGCCCGCCTGATAAGGATATCAGAGTCGAGCGTATCAACAAAATCGGTTTTTAGAATTTTAAAAACCGAGGAAAATAAACTTATATTTTTTGCATTTTTTTCATCATCCGAATTGGCAATAAAAAATGCTGTTGAAGTTATTGCAATAAAAAAAATGAGGCCGTAAATAAATTTTTTTTTCATGAACACCTACCCTCTTATTCTTTTACGAATGATCTATAATTAACTCCTGATTTAAGCATTGTTTTAATAAAATAAGTGCCTTTAGCATATTGACCGGTATTTATTGTTACCAACTTTTGAATACCATTATATATTTCCGACCTAAAAACAATTCTCCCCAAAACATCTGTTATTTCAATGGATTCAACAGTATTTGCATTGTTTAAGGAAAGAATGTTAATATTATCTTTTGTAGGATTTGGGTAAACAATTACCTGGTCACCTATTAAGGGGTACTCTGATATTCCAGAAATAGTATTACCCGCTGAAAGGAGCCATAACCGGGGATCGAACTGAACACTTACAATTGGGAACGGAACTGTAACATTAAATATTTGTCCGGAATTGGTATGGTCAAATACAATAGTTGTATCAGCAGTTTGCCCGATGAACTTAACAGGAACAGGCATTTCAAAAAAGGAGACCGAAGGGTCCGACTGTGTTTGATTAACTGTTAACGTAACATCATTTATGGTCTGGCCCCATAAAAGATGATAGGACGGAAAGCCTTGATTATAATACCATTGATTAAAAAAACCTGTTAAACTCTGATTTCCGGCAGCTTCAAAATGTGCAATCAGATCAGGTGTGCGGGCATATTTTCCGGCAAGCAAAGGGTCATTCAAATAATTTTTTATTGATAAGAAAAACAAAGAGTCACCTAATTTCCAGCGAAGCATATGAAGGAGGTATGCTCCTTTTTTATAAGATAATCGTCCGTCAAATATTCTACCAACAGAGGTTGTATCATCGCATAATACAGTGCCACCGGGAGAAGAAGTGATAGAGGCAATTGCGGAAGATTTCCATTGCATCCAGGAGTCAGGAAAAAAACGTTCTTCCGTTAAGCCTTCAAAATAGGTTGCAAAGCCTTCATTAAGCCAAATATCCTGCCAGCTGCCGCAAGTGATGTGGTCGCCAAACCACTGATGGGCGCATTCGTGTGCCATTAATGAATGATTAAAATCCACAACAAAACTCATAGTTTGATGTTCCATTCCTCCACCCCAACCGAATTGCGCATGGCCGTATTTTTCATTTACAAATGGATATGTGATGGTAAGGCTATCATAGAATTTTATGATGTTGATAATACCTGTTGTTTGTGTACGTGCCAAAGAATCGTTTTCGGGGTAAACATAATTCAATACCTGAAGCGAGTCCCCTCCCGGCAAAGGCACATAGTCGGAGTAGGATGAATAGTTAGTAACCGCAATTGCTATAAGGTAGGCAGCAATCGGGTAACGGGTTTTCCAATGGTAAATCTTATCACCTGCTGATATGTTTTCAGAAAGTAATATTCCATTGCTTGCTACCCGGTTTATTTGTGGGGTAATTACAATTATATCAACTGAATCAATTTTATCATTTAAACTTTGTTTGCATGGCCACCATTCTTTTGCTCCAAAAGGTTCGGAAAGCGTCCAAATAACAGGAGTGCCATTATGGGTTGATTGAATAAATGAACCCAGGCCTGTGCTTGGTGGCAAGCCCTGGTAATAAACAGTTATTGAGTCGAGGGTGTTTATAGGAATAGCGGCAGGAAGGCTGATCTGTAAAACATCACCGATTAAGCGGCTGAAAGACAAAACGGAGTTATGATATTTTACCGAATCTACTACTAAGGAATCGGAGAGATCAAATTCTATCTGATCAAATCCATTTACAATGGGTTTAAAATAAGAAGTAATAGCCCCCCGGATATAATTTACTGCGGGATCTATATTCCATTCACAACGGTGGTACTTTA
>JAZKBX010000317.1:0-18151 GCA_040388455.1 Bacteroidota bacterium | reverse complement strand
AGAAACCCGTTTCCTATTCGCATATTGCAATTCCAGATGGTTTCATGTTCTATTTTAAGGTGCCGCAATTATTTTTTATATGGTTTATCAATTACATGAGAATTGAAATGGATGAGATTGGATTCTTGTTTTTTTCCAAGAAGAAAAACGTATAGTGTTGCTATTGTTGAGCGTGAGACCTGACAGGTCTAAAAAAAATGCAATTTGGCTCACAACGAACAGAAGAGCACCTGTTTTTTTTACTATTTTTGTTTATAACGTTGATTTCAATATTAAGCATTGCGTTAGGGATTGCAGCGTAAATCCTTTTTGTTTTTCACAAAAAGATTGAAGCCCTTCGGCTTCGCTCAGGATAAACTCCAAGCCCACCTTTTCTTGTTTAAGAAAAGGAACGCATAAAAATTAATCTTCAAAATTACTTTCTTAATACGTATAATACCTAATGGATTTTATTGAAAATATTAACCCCATTTTTTTTGCAACTGCAATCTTATGTTCTGCTACCGTTTTTACTGTTGTTTGGTTTCTTGATTCGCTAACACATGGCAAACTGGTGAAGATCGACATTACAGATAAGGAGCTTCAAACACATAGGATCATTCTCGCTACCTCTGTTTTAATGGAACTTTCTTTGGTTTTAATGTTTTGGTTTAACGTTGCAGTGCTGCCCTTTTTTGCTGCCTTTTTTATCACCCGAACAGTTCATGAATTTATTGATGAGTTGCATTGGCATACCGACAGGTGTTCCGCTTATGAATCTTTTCTTCATCTAGGAATGTGGATCTCTGTTTTGTCAAAAACTTTTTTAATGTTCATGTGGGGATTTTTTACTCAATATAAAGGGTTTACCGACCTTCATATAGGTTTTTACATCTGGGGCTTATTAGTAGTTGGTTGCATGGGACTGATCGGTTTGGTTGAGTGGAAACGATAAAGGCTGAGAGGTCTGATTTAATTACTTTCGTTGAAATTGAAGTATTTGAATAAGAGTATGAAAATCAAAACGTCTATGTCAAATCATTTTTCTACTTTTATATAGTTGGGACAATAAATTATAAATTAATTAAACAATAAATAAAAATCTTTTCAGATGAAACAACTATTGTTCGCTACATTTTTTTGCTCTGTATTTATATTTAACGGAGTAACCTTTGCTCAGGAAGCTAATGCTGATGCTCCCAAAGATAGAGACTGGGGTATTGAAGTAGAACCATCCGGATTTTTATTTAAGGGTTATGGCTTACAAGTAACCCGGAATGTTACTAAAGATAACCGTTTTAATATCGGACTTTACTCAGCTGCTTTAGATATTCCTGATTGGGCAAAAGAAGGAATATTCAAAAATGTTACAAAGGAAACGGATGTGAGATTAGGGTTTGAACTTGCTTTGGTTGCGCGCTATAAATTTAAGATCGGACAAAAAGAAAGTAATCCATATATCGGATTTATTGGTGGTTGGGAGTATTTTGATATTGCTAAACCCTTAGTGCCAAACGTACGGATCTCGACTTTTGTTGCCACTCCAATGATCGGATATGAGATCTATTTATTTAAACAAATGTTGTATATAAATCCTCAAATAAGAGGAGTATTTTATTTGGCCCCTGACAGCGATCAACCTGCCAGAACAGAATCGATAAAACCTTTCTTTGCTCTTCCTACACTCTCTTTAGGGATTAAATTATAACACCAAAAAAGGATTTCATTTGAAGAATGAAATTAAGGATAGGTATCAGGCTTATCTAAAAAAAATGAAAAGTGCAGTTTTATTATTTCTTTTTGTAAACTTCCTGGCCCCTTACAATAGCCTCGCTCAGACAGAGCGTATGGTACCCATTGAAAGGGGAAGCTTACTGCTTAATGAGCATCCTACTCTATTAGATTCTTTTGTTAATAACAGCCGCATAAATTTAAAGTATGTAAGAACTATAGGTCATTTTTTAACTAACAATGACATTACCGTTTACAAAAAAGCCGCTATCTCCGGTCGGAGCAAAGCAACTATCCGACACATTAAGCACCTCATAGAAAAACAGGAAGAAGCCTTTCAGGACAATCTACTTGTAAATGATGAGACGAGAGAGATCTTTTACGAACTCTATTTGTTCAATGAATCATTGAAACAGAAATCATTGGCAAATGCCCAAACAAAAATGTCTTTTAATGACAAAATAAATATGGAGCTGCACTCCATTAAAAGCAAAAGGGGATTCCGTTATAAAAATTCCATTACTGATCATGAAGCAAAAAATATAAACAAAAATAACCTTCAGGAAGACCCCAAAGATTCTCCTTTTTGGCATCAAAGCGTAAAACAAGTCCCACTCGATAAACGATTTGCTCAGTTGGCGCGTGCAAAAAAAATAAAGGCAAAAAAAGAGATGGTTGTGTTGTTTGATAAGTCAAGCTTAAGTGGATCTTCACCTAAAATTAATGTTCTTGATTTGGACCTGGATAATAAATGGTCGCTCAAATGGGGCGATGAAGTGCATACTGATGTGGTAGGATCACATATTTTTGCCGCATTGGGTTATGATGTTGACCACCCTTATTATTATGAAGAAAACAAACTGACTTTAATTTTTGATGAACTAAAAGAAATAAAAAACAAAGAAGAACTTAAAATTAAAATTAAAGAAATCTATAACATCGACCTGGAACCATTTATTACAACCTATGGAACTGTGACCATACAAATGACCAAAGAGCTTGCTGACTTACAACCCTATGTTGGAAAACAATATGTGCGATTTAAAAAATGTGTGCTGGAAGCCCGTCCCGACAGAGTAAAAAGAATGGGATCTTTTTTGCCTGGTCTTTTATCCAACGAAGACCGAAGAGAACTTCGAGGTGCCCTGCTTGCTCACCAGTTTATAGGCAACTGGGACACACGTGAACAAAATACCTTACTCACAACAGTTCACATGGGCGATTATAAATACAGAATGTCGGCTGTTTTTTCTGATCTGGGAGCGAGTTTTGGAGTTGTTCAGGGAATATTCCCTCCCGATTTTAAAGTGGGTCTTGTCAACGAATTTCCATGGGAAGTTGCAAGCTGTGAAAGAGGAACAATAAAGTTAAATAGCAGCATCAATTCCATTTTACCTCCTTATCAGCAAGCTACCTACCAGGATTTATTATGGATGGCAAAAAAAATAAGCGAACTGGATGGCCTCATGTTGAGAAACATGATTAACAAAGCAAAATGGCCTAAACCAATTGCCGAATTATATTTTCACAAACTGGCATCCCGGAGAGCTTCTATATTAAATGCTTTTGATTTACCGGATCCTCATCCTATCGCATTCGACAAAAATTTAACAATAAAAGTGGATGGTGAATATGTTGTAAAAAACGGAAAGCTTCTTATAGATATTAATAAGGATAAAAACCCTGAAAGTTTTTTATCAAAAAAAGGCAGATTGACTAACTATGGCCATTAACAAACTTTTAAAAATATTGCTTTTTTCTTTTATAAGCTCCAGTATGCTTCTTGCCCAAGGCACCGAAGAACAAAGGAAGTATGTTATAAAAGATGAGAAAGCGCTGTTAAATTTTATTAATTCATCCGGACAGTTGGAAGGCTTGTCGTTATACAACCACTCCCAATACACTTATTTTGATCTTTATTTGGATACTCCGGATTTTGATCTTTATAAAAACAACTTGTCCTTGCGATTTCGAAAACGAATTTTTAGTGATAGCCTCGTCACCTATGGCTTACAATTAAAAAGCGAGATGGAAACCGCTTCAAGTGTACGCATGGAAATTGAAGAAGCACAACTCGATTTTTACCGTGTAAAAACTGATCAGGGCTGGATTGAATTACCCAAAATACTGGATATTATTTTTTCTCAGATTCAAAACAATAAAATCGATATCAGTTCAAAAGAAATGCAGCAGGCTCTTTCATCCATACAAAAGTGGATCCAATTGAATGCGGAAAGCACTATTTCACCTTTTCAAAAAATTGCTTTTTTAAAACTTAATGGATTGGAAAGAGAAAAAATTGCTAACATTAGGCCTGTCTTATTTGGTTCGGAGAAACGCATAAGAAGTCATATTTACATTGATCCGGCTAAAACGATAATCGAACTTCGGAGTATGCCGATGAACAGTATAGCGTTATCCTCGGTTCCTGATTTCTTTAAAAAGAACAATACCTTTAACTGGATCTTAGAAACATCTGTTGATTCTGCTGTTTTCTATTCCTTGTTTAAAACTAATAAAACACAGGTAGAGATATTTGAATTCGAAGTTGAAAACAAATATTTTCTTCCTGAAAAGGGGACTGAAATAATGAATCTTTTTGAAAAAAATCTAAAAAGCAATTTTCAAATGGAAAATTTGATGGATTCAAAATACCGTCAAAGCATTAAAAAGTTTTTAGTACCTTAATAGTTTAATTCAATACTATTCAAAATGACTTTCTCAAGCGAAAAGATCATAGAAGTTAAGCATCTTGTTAAGCATTACGGGAAATTTAAAGCCTTAGAAGATGTAAGCTTCGAAGTTTACAAAGGAGACGTATTGGGCTTTCTGGGGCCTAATGGTGCCGGGAAAAGCACAACCATTCGGGCGCTTCTTTCGCTTATAAAACCAACCAGCGGTGAAATAAAATTATTCGGAAAAGATCCGGTTAAGGATCATAAATATATTTTTTCGCGCATAGGTTGTATTGTTGAAAAACCTGATTTTTATTTATATCTCTCGGCACAAAAGAACCTGGAAATTTTTGCACGCCTTACAGGAGTGGAGTTGAAAAAAAACAGAATTACAGAGATCATTGATTTTGTGGGTTTAAAAGGACGAGAAAAAGATAAGCTTAAAGGATTCTCCAATGGTATGAAACAACGCCTGGGAATTGCACAAACACTTATCCATGATCCGGAGCTCATCATTTTAGATGAACCCACTACAGGTTTGGATCCTCAGGGCATTTTGGATATCCGTAATTTGATCTTACAACTTAAGAATGAATATAATAAAACCATTTTGTTATCCTCACATTTACTATCAGAAATCGAACTGATAGCTAACCGGATGGTAATAATCAATAAAGGGAAAACTCTTGTTCAGGGCAGCGTTGCCGACCTATTGAATGAACAGGAATTGATCGTTTCATTTACACTTGATGACATCGAAAAAGCAAGATCACTTTTAGCAACGTTCGGTATAGAAAAACAGTTCATCACTATTAATCAGAATAATTTACTGCTACAGATCTCTAATGATAAAATCCCTGCTGTAAATAAATTATTTTGTGATAATGCAATAAAAGTGTTCTCTATAGAAACCAAAAGAAAGCTCGAAGATTACTTTTTAAAATTAATAAACAACTGATGTTCTGGAAAAGCACCTATAATGAATTGATTAAAATAATTGCCAAACCAAGAAGCTATATTGGTTTGGGTGCCATTACTTTAATTATCGCCATCATCCTTTTTGCAATGCGCCTGGATGGCATGACCTACCTCTCTTTTATTACGCAACTTTTTGATCAATCGCTTTCGTTTCAGGGAAATATTTTAAACGGTAACCTTGTTGCATTCATCATTCTTCAAATGTTAATTGTTCATATTCCGCTATTGATCGCTTTGGTAACAGGTGACCTTATTTCAGGCGAAGGCGCAATGGGAACCATCCGGTTGTTATTGACCAAACCCATTTCACGGAGCGGTATTTTTTTCTCAAAGTATCTTGCTGGCTGTATTTATACGTTTGTTATTCTGGTGTGGATAGGGTTTTTAGCGCTGGGTGTAAGTAAGTTTGTATTCGGAACAGGCGACCTCATGATATTAAAAAGCGAAGGCCTTGTTATTATGCAGGAGCAGGATATTTTTTGGCGCTTTCTTTCTGCCTTTGGAATTGCTTATCTTGGATTAATAATGATCGCTACATTATCGATAACACTGTCGTGTTTCTCCGAAAACTCCATTGGGCCGATAGTGCTGACCATGGCTATTATTATATTGTTTACAATAATTGGCGCACTCGATGTTTCCGTTTTGGATAATGTACGGCCTTTTTTATTTACAACACACATGAGTACCTGGAACAGTTTTTTCGAAAACCCTCTTCCAACAGAACAGATCATCCGTTCAGCGGTTTCATTGCTACTTCAAATAGCCGGATTACTTGGCATTGCGCTATATAAATTTAACAGGAAGGATATTTTATCATGAAAGCGCATTTATTTAAATTGGTATTGGCATCTGTAATTTTCCTGTTCACATTTACTTCTTTAATGAGCCAGAATGAAACAGGAAATCAATTGCTGAGCAAGGTGTACCGGAAAATACAAAAGGCGAATGACTATTCTGTTACTGCAAATATTAAAGTAGATATGCCTTTCATTAAAATGCTGCCAATAGATGTTAAAATTTATTTCAAACAAAAGGATAAATTTAAGGTAGAATCAAAAAGTATTGCCCTCATTCCACGTCAGGGTTTTGACCAGTTAAGTAAAATGCTCTCTGATACCAACCAGTTCACATGCATGGTGCAGGGACAGGAAATGCTTGGTGCAACTTCAGCCAAAATTATCAATGTTATTCCGTTATCCGACACCACAGATGTTATCTTAGGTAAATTATGGGTTGATCCCCTGGAAAGTTTAGTGTTAAAGTTGGTTCTGACAACAAAATCCAGCGGCACCATAATTACCGAGTATGCGTATGGTGTACAAAAAGCCTATGGCTTACCCGACCTGATGGTATTTACCATCGATGTTAAAAAATTCAAGATCCCTAAAATTATGGGAGCAGATGTTCACAATGAAAAAAAAGATTTAGACAGCAAACATCAAGATAAAAAGAAAGGAAAGATCGTTGTTAAACTTGGAAATTATCAAATAAACAAGGGGATAACAGATGCCTTTTTTTTAACTAAATGAGATCATTGTGCAAAAGGTATTAATTTTGTCATCCCGAGCTTTTGCGAGGGATCTTGCTAATCAGTTGCAGTATCATTAATTATAACAAGATCCCTCGCAAAAGCTCGGGATGACAGTCGCGATAAAAATTACAATTTCTTGGCTCTGTGTATAATGCTCCCGGAATGAACTTTACGGGATATAATAGTTTGCAGTAAAAACTTTAAAAATCTCTTACAAACAAATCGAACGTCTTTATCTCAAAAATCTTTCTTTCAATTAAATTTATTTCTTTAGTTTTACAATCATTATGCAAATAGAAGTTTTAAAATCGAAGATACATCGCGTAACTGTAACACAAGCCGACCTTGATTATATCGGCAGTGTAACCATTGACGAAAACCTGATGGATGCCGTAAACCTTATTGAAAACGAAAAGGTTGATATTTTTAATTACAACAATGGTGAACGTTTTACCACTTATGTGATCAAAGGTGACAGGGATTCAGGAGTTATTTGTTTAAACGGACCAGCATCATTAAAAGTAAAAGAAGGACATGAAATAATTATTGTGTCCTATGCTTTAATGGATTTCGAGCTTGCTAAAAAACATAAACCTGCCGTTATTTTTCCTGACAGCAAAACCAACAAACTCCGATAATTTTGAAAAAAAAAATAATTAGTATTTCAAAATTTCTGTTTTTTTTAGGAATAGGGATTTTATTGATCTGGCTGGCTGTACGCAATCTTACGGAAGAAGACAAAGCCAGTATTGCAGAAGCATTTACTCAAGCTAATTATTATTGGATCGCACTTTCCATGCTTTTAAGTTTTTTAAGTCATTGGATCCGTGCCATGCGCTGGAGGCTCTTAATACAACCTCTTGGTTTTAATCCTAAAATATCCAATACTTTTTTTGCTTTAATGGTAGGCTATCTGGCCAATTTCGCATTGCCGCGCTTGGGTGAAATATCCCGTTGCGGAGTGCTTACGAAATATGAAAAGATCCCTTTTACCGAAGGCTTTGGAACAGTGATAGCAGAGCGTGCTATTGATGTGCTTTGTTTAATTCTAATTTTTATTGGCACACTGTTTTTTCAGTTTGATGAATTATGGGGTTTAACAAATGATAAAATTATAAGCCCCCTTACCACTAAATTCTCATCAATGATGGATAGCAATATATTCCTTACCATTTTTGCATTGATCATGGTTGGTATTACCATCTCGTTTTTTGTATTCCGTAAAAGAAGTAAAGGAATGTTCTCAAAAAAAATAAAAGAGATGGCACTTGGATTCTGGGAAGGGTTAAAATCTGTAAAAAACATAAAACGTCCCATCCTTTTCATTTTTCATACTATCCTTATATGGCTGTTATACACAGCATTATTATACGTTGGATTTTTCTGTTTTATAGAAACGTCTTACTTAAGTTTTGGTGCAGCATTGGCAATTATGTTGTTTGGCAGCTTAGGCATTGCTTTTGTTCCGGGCGGTACCGGTGCTTACCAGGCCTTGGTTACCGAAACCCTGACTTCGGCATATAAAACCTCCTTCACTTTTGCATTTGCATTTTCTTGGCTAATATGGACATCGCAGTTTGCACTCATCCTTTTATTGGGAGTAATTTCATTAATAATGCTCCCTATTATTAATAAAGAAATAAAATTGTAAAATTATTTCCGAAAGGTTAACAATTTAAAAACCGATATTTTAATAGTTTCAATATTTTTAGCAACAAACAGTTAAAACACTTTTAGCAAATTCGTATTGATTCGTTATCCGCAACCAGCATGATTCCATTTACAAAAAAATTAACCGCATTAGAAATTGTACAGTCAAAAATACATACCCCTGAATCATTATTAAAAACCTTAGCAGTGTGGCGTTTCAAGTCACAGAAAATTGTTTTTACAAATGGGTGCTTCGATATAATTCACCGCGGACATATTGATTATCTTGCAAAAGCATCTGATCTGGGCGGGAAATTAATAATTGGATTGAACAGTGATGCCTCTACAAGGCTTTTGAATAAAGGCAGTTCACGACCTTTGCAGGATGAGCAATCACGTGCAATGATACTCGCTTCACTGAATTTTGTAAGTGCTGTTATATTATTTGAAGACGCTACTCCACAGTTCTTAATTAATTTTTTACAACCCGATGTATTAGCAAAAGGTGCCGATTACGATGCTAATGAAACTGATCCACAAAGTAAAAAATTCATTGTTGGATCAGATACGGTGAAAGCATTGGGAGGCGAAGTAAAAACAATAGAGTTTTTAGAAGGGTTCTCAACCACTGGCATTGAAAATAAAATCAAGGGGATCTGAGAGGTGAAAATTTCCAGAATGAAAGTCCATCCCCGCATTTACATACTCAATTTATTATTATTTGTCTGCCTGGGAAATACAAATTCCTTAAAGGGGCAACCAATCCTAAACAAAGACACCATTTTTAATCTCTCTGCAGATATGAATGATAGTATTACTATTCATTACATTGGCTGTAGCGGTTTTTTTATTAAGAAGGGAAATAATGCTGTTTTAATTGACCCCTATTTCTCCTACACAAATGCAAATACTTATTTTTCGGGAACGTTAACAAATAAGTCAAATATTCCGGTTGATCTCAAAAATTTAATTGATTCCGTTTTTTTACATGTTATAGGAGATTCTCTTGATCGTTTAGGATTAATTAAAGCTCTGTTAATTACCCATGGGCATTATGATCATTATGGAGATGTTCCTTACCTCTACCACAGTGGCCATGTGAATAAGGATACCATTAAAATCATTGGCAACACCACCGTGCAAGGTTATTTAGGTGGAGATCAAATTGAAGATAGAAATATCATTAAACCGGTAGAGTCGTCAACCTCCTCACCATCCTCAGAAGGAAAATGGATTTACGTAAATAATAAAATACGAATACTACCTGTCCTTACTGAACATGCTCCGAATTTAAAGATACTTGGTATTAATATTAATTTTGTTCCAAAAAAACATGAGCGAAAAATGACACGTCACAAGTATTGGAGAGAATATGCAATGGGGCAAACACTGTGCTATCTGATTGATTTTTTAAACGATGACGGCAGTGTCAATTTCAGAACATACATTAATTCTGCAGCAAGCAATTTTCCTTATGGCTTTCCTGCTCAGTCAATTTTAAACCAGCACCAAGTTGATATTGCTATGCTTTGTGTTGCGTCATTTAATAATGTAAAAAAATATCCTGAAGATATGGTAACGTATTTAAAGCCTAAACACATTATTGCTTGCCACTGGGAAGATTTCCTAAACTCTTCAATCCCCGAATTGAAAAAGAAACCTAAAACCGTTCCGGGAACAAATGTTGCCGTTTTTTTTAAGCGGCTTGATAAGGTTTTATCTGATTTCAATTCAGGAATATCGTATACACTTCCCAATGTTAATACAACAATTGAGTTCTTTTATTCAAATAATAAAAGGCAATTGGGCAATTAGACAATTTAACAGCAGGCAATTAAAAAACAATTAATCAATTAAGCAATAGGCAATTTAACCATCATAGATTCGTAAATTCGCAACTCTCTAATTCTATTTAAAAATGGCAAAAACTAAAACAACCTATTTCTGTCAGAACTGTGGAGCGCAATCAGCGCGATGGATCGGTCGTTGCCCATCATGTAATGAGTGGAATACTTACATAGAAGAAATTGTTTCAAAAGGCGATGACGCTAAAACTCCCGGCATTATCAGCACCAGCACACAACGTGCTTCAAAGCCGCAATTGGTAACAGAAATAAGCTTATCCGAACAACACCGGATCCCTGTATACGACAAAGAACTTTCCAGGGTGCTTGGTGGTGGCCTTGTTCCTGGCTCCTTAGTATTATTTGGTGGTGAGCCCGGCATCGGTAAATCAACATTGATGTTACAGGTTGCCCTCAACATGAAAAACCTGAAAGTACTATATGTATCAGGTGAAGAGAGTGAACAGCAAATCCGTATGCGGGCTGAGCGTATCGGGATGAATAATCCGAGTTGTTATATTTTAACAGAAACATCAACACAAAATATTTTTAAGCAAATTGAAGTGCTGGAACCGAATTTACTGATCGTAGATTCTATTCAAACATTGCATTCTGCTCATATAGAATCATCCCCCGGAAGCGTTTCTCAAATTCGTGAATGCACTTCGGAATTGATGCGTTATGCAAAAGAAAGCGGAACAGCAGTATTTCTGATCGGACATATTACTAAAGACGGAAGTCTTGCCGGCCCTAAAGTTTTAGAGCACATGGTGGATACGGTCCTGCAATTTGAAGGAGATAGAAATCATGTGTACCGCTTATTACGCACCACTAAAAATCGTTTCGGCTCTACCAATGAATTAGGTATTTATGAAATGCAGGGAAGTGGGTTAAGGGAAGTGACCAATCCATCCGAAATATTAATTACCGCCCGCGAAGAATTAGTAAGTGGTGTTGCTATTGCTGCTACCATGGAAGGTTTGCGCCCTATGCTGATTGAAACACAAGCCTTGGTGAGCAGTGCTGCCTATGGTACACCTCAACGCTCCTCTACTGGTTTTGATCTGAGGAGACTTGCCATGTTATTAGCTGTTCTTGAAAAACGCTGCGGCTTCCGATTAGGCATTAAAGATGTGTTTTTAAATATTGCAGGAGGAATTAAGGTAGAAGATCCGGGCATTGATCTCGCATTGGTATGTGCAGTGCTTTCAAGTAATGAAGACATGCCTATTTCTCCCAAAACATGTTTTGCAGGCGAAGTTGGATTGAGCGGTGAGATACGCCCTGTAAACCGCGTTGACCAGCGCATTTCGGAAGCTGAGAAATTAGGATTCGAACATATTTTTATTTCTAAATACAATAAAAAAGGACTCGATCTAAAAAACTATCACATCAAAATTACTATGGTTGGTAAAATTGAGGAAGTGTTTGGATTGTTGTTTGGGTAGGATCTATTGTTTCAGATTTGTAATTCAAAAACTACCTGTTTCCAATCCCCCACTAATTTTTACTTTTTTTGTTTAACCCTTTATTTTTCTTAACATGTAAATAAGGCAGCCATTCCGGATGCTTTTCAATATATTCAGCTACAAAAGGGCAATAGGGTATTACTCTCAGGTTGTTTTCTTTAGCATAGTTTAAAGCGCACTCGGCCAGTTTTTTTGCAAGGCCCTTACCTCGCCATTCATCAGGCACATGAGTTTGAAGGAGGCCTATTGAATCATCTTTTATGCTGTATGGGATTCTGGCTATAAGGTCGTTTCTTCGTATTTCAAACTGATTATTTTCCAGGTTATTCACAACTTCAATCTCAGATATGTTCATGTGCTATTTATTCAGATTTTCAATTACCGGTTTTTCGCCTCTAACCCCGATTAAAAATCGGGGTTAGAGAACCGCATATAAAAAACAAGAATGAAAAATTTCATTCTTGCACTGCCATGGTTTTTTTAAGTTGCTTCTATTTTTGTTTTACTAATTGAACTTCACAAATAATATTTACTTCATCACCAAGCATTACACCACCGGTCTCTAATAAAGAGTTCCAATTTAACCCCCAATCTTTGCGGTTTATTTTTCCGGTAACGTTGAAACCCGCTTTTTCATTTTCCCAGGGATCTTTCATCACACCGGTAAATTCAACATTCAATTTTATTTGCTTAGAGATACCTTTAATAGTAAGGTTTCCATACAATACATAATTTTTTTCATTTCCTCCTTTTTCAATGGTGTCCCCAACAAAAGATATCTGCTTGTGTTTTTCAACATCAAAAAAGTCCGCACCTTTTATATGTTCATCACGCTTTGCATCACCGGTATCAACTGATGCAGGGTTCATAAAAAAGTCAACTTCAGAAGTCATAAAATCTTCGCCCGTTGTATAAATACTTGCGTCAAATTCCCTGAACACCCCTCTTACATTTGTGATCATCAGGTGTTTAATTTTGAAACTGATTTCGCTGTGTGAAGGGTCAATAATCCATTTCACTTTATTTAGCGTTTCCGTTGTTGCTGTTTCTGTTGCTCCTTTTGTTTGCATTTTCTATTTCTTTAAGGATTAGTATTAAATAAAATCTGGTAGTTCAGCTTTAGGATAAAAATATAAGCCCGTTTTGAATGCCATTAACACAAGGCTATTTGTGGCGAAAATTTCTCAAAATGAGTAAAAATTTGGCTGTAAGAATCTGTAAGTCTTATAGAGCCTATTTAAAAATTTAATTAAAGTTTTAAATATTGAATGGGGTTTCATTGCGAATTCTTTTGAGCTACCTACCGCTATGTCATCCCGAATTTTTCATGATTCCGCAGTACTGCGGGATTGTTATTTATGAATGATGCTGCTGAGGAATTAGGAGATCCTCCTGGCAAAAGAGCCAATCGGAGGACATTGTCAATAAAAATGCGTGATTAGCTTTGGAACGGATTTATAATGTTGTTCCACTCTGTAGGAGAGTCGTTTACTGTTTTTTATGCTTTTTCATTTCTTCAGCAATTATCTGAGAATTGCAATCCCCTTTTTTGTCTAGTTCAGATATAATATTTTTGTGATTGTGAGCGTCCCTATTTTGTGAAAGTTTGTAAGCCGATTGAATCTCATTGATTTCAATTTCAAAGCCAACAATCCCTTTAATTTCTTTATTAATAAATTTTTCAGATATCTTTTCAACTGCAACAGGTTTGTCTGAATTCGCTTCATATTTATCTACTAATTTTTTCAATGCATTGATCAGCTTTTCACCTTCAATGATCTTAATTTTCCCATAAACATGAACGGCAATGTAGTTCCAGGTTGGAACATTTTCGTGGTCATACCAGGATGAAGATATGTAACTATGCGCTCCTGAGAAGATCGCTAATATTTGGCTGTCATTCTTAAAATTTTTCCATTGAGGATTCGCCTTTGAAATATGACCAACTAAAATATCCTTGCCATTTTCATCCTTGTCCAACTCAAGCGGAATGTGTGTTGCCAAAAATTTTGAGTCGTTCTGGCTTACTAAAATGCCAAAACTATTTTTGTTTAGGAAATCCCGAACTTCATTTAGATCATTGTTTTTAAAACAAGCAGGAATGTACATTTTTATCCTTTTTTAACTTTTAATAAAAACTATTTACTTTCCTCTGCAGGGGCTACAGAAGCAGCTACTGTTGGCTCTTCGGAAACCTCAACAACTTTCTTTTTAAAAAAGCGCCTTTGATAAAGTATGATGATAGCTACACCGGTACTTATAGAAGCATCGGCTATATTAAAGACCGGACGAAAAAATATGAAATCTTCGGTTCCCCAAAAAGGAAACCATGCAGGGAAATGACCTTTAATAACTGGGAAGTAGAACATATCTACAACTTTACCATGTAAAAAAGAAGAATAACCGCCTTCTTCGGGCATAAAACGGGCTATCTCATAATTACTATCACTGAACAATACGCCATAAAAAGCGCTGTCAATAATATTCCCAATAGCACCGGCAAAGATCAAGGCAATGCAAACGATATATAATTTATCTTCTTTTTGTTTTGCTAAGCTCCATAAATACCAGCCAATAGCGCCCACAGCAACAATGCGAAATACACTTAAAAATAATTTTCCAAAATTACCTCCAAATTCCATTCCATAAGCCATTCCATTGTTTTCAGTAAAATGGATAATGAACCAGTGCCCCATTACATTTACTTCCTGGCCAAGAAAAAAGTGGGTTTTGACATAAATTTTGATCAGCTGATCAAAGAACAATACAAGAAATATAATGATCAAGGGTTTTTTCACTCGGAGGTGGTTTTTAATTTGTCTTACAAAAGTAAAAAAAATTTGTCAATATATGGTCTTTGTTCCATCAGGCAGACCCTAAAGAATAGTGAAGGCCCAACAAATCACGTCTGTTCATACACAGCATGACGAAATATGATCGAATAGCTTCGTTACTCAATGATATCAGGCAGCCTGAGCCAATGTTAACTAATTGATTAATATTCTGATCTAAAAAAATGCAATAAGAGAGTGCCCTCTTCCCTAAAATTTTTATATTTTTGCAACAGATGCTTTATAGAAAAAACATACAAATTGTTTTATGCTTATTTATTTTTCTTTCGATAAATGGCTTTGCGCGTCCGCATTCTAATCTATCCAACAATAAAGCAGGTCATGAATCCATTGTTTTCCAGAATACTTCAACTCTCTATTCTGAAACCGGAAATGAAATAAAAGGAATTCTTCCATCCATAAAATTAACAGAAACTAATAGCTCTTCAGGATTTCAAAATTTTAAAAACGGGAAAAATGGATTTTTACTTCTTTTTTCTTTCGGGCATTCGGTCCCTTCCCTGTTTTTGTATAGCTCCTATTGTGTTAGAAGAACAAACAGCTTTAGTCGAATTCCCATTTATATTGCCTTTCGAAGTTTAATAATCTGATCTCCTTTTTTTCTTGGTCCTTCGGACAATACCAGCACGCAGTCTTTAAAATAAGAACTGGCGGGCTATTCATGCTATTCAAACAATTATAACCTCTTAAATATTAAACAATGGAAAATACAGATAGTAAACCCGAAGAAAAAGGCGGTGGAATTGGAATTATTATAATATTTGTGACAGTAGTGGTAGCGCTACTTGTGGCACTCAAATTTCTTATGAATTAATAACCCGTTTCAATTATCAATTCGGTTGATCATCAATTTTTGAATTGTAAAAACATTAAAGAAAAAATGATTGACCGAATTTTAAAAATATAAAAAGATGAATCCATTATTTCAAACATTAATACATCAGTCTGTTATTAACAGAAAAAAAAATGACGGGGAGCCCAAATACCGAGCTAACAGGAAAGAAGCTCTCCTATCCAAAGTAAGGATGCGCAGACAGCTTACCAATATTTTTCTTATCCTGTTGGGTATCCTATCCGCAGGTTTTGGGTTGAAAGGTTTTTTGCTGCCAAACGGGTTTATTGATGGCGGAGTTACCGGTATTTCGCTTTTGATTTCAAAACTAACCGGTTTATCTTTTCCACTACTTATCGTTTTTATCAATATCCCATTCATATTTCTCGGATATAAAAACATTGATAAATTTTTTGCAACAAAAACACTTTTGGCAATTATTGGATTATCACTATGTCTCGTTTTTATTTCCTACCCTATCATTACATCCGACAAATTATTAGTGGCCATTTTTGGTGGATTTTTTCTCGGAGCAGGCATAGGTATGACCATGAGAGGTGGTGGTGTAATTGATGGAACAGAAGTTCTGGCCCTTACCGTGAGTCGTAACGCAAGTGTTACTATTGGTGATGTGATACTTATAATCAATATCATTATTTTTTCTGTTGCTGCATTTGTGCTTTCAATTGAAACCGCATTATACTCCATACTTACCTATTTTGCAGCTTCCAAAACACTTGACTTCATCGTTTCCGGAATTGAAGAACACACCGGAGTTACCATAATTTCCTCATGTAGTGAACAGATCAGAAGAATGATTACTGAAAAATTAGGAAGAGGAGTAACAATTTATCAAGGTAAGCGTGGGTATGGTGCACATGGTCATCAGTTAAATGAAACTGATATTGTTTTCACTGTTATAAGCAGACTTGAAGTATCAAAACTAAACTCTGAAATTGAAAAAATTGATCCGAAAGCCTTTGTAATAATGAGCAGTATAAAAGATACCAAAGGGGGGATGATAAAGAAAAAACCATTACACTAAATAATAATTTACAGAAAAAACAGGTGGAAATTTATAGAAACTAAGAGCCTGTTCACATTTTATTTCAAATTAATTCTATCAGCAATTTAATTTTTAAACAATTTCAAAATTGTGAACTACATTTTATAGACAATGTCATCCCGATTGGCTTTTTCGCCAAGAGGGAACCCGTTAGTTGACAGCGGTATCATCCATAAATAACAAGATCCCTCACGAAAAGTTCGGGATGACACAGCGGTAGATATTTCAAAGAATCATCCAACCCTTAATTCGCATTAAAATCGTAAATGGCTTACGTAGCAAGTAAAGACATTATATCCTTCTTCCAGTTTTTATCTGCTTTTTCAATAACAATTTTTGTACAGCCGTTAAATGTGGCGAAGTCCTTTAATTTAGCAGCAAATGATGCATTAAACGCTTGAGTAGGGTTGAAGCCTTTTTCGAAATGCATGATTTTAATATAAAATATTTTTGCCGCACGATCGGCCTTGGGATCAAAACGGGCTATGAATTTATTACCATACAAAACAGGTAAAGAAAAATAACCATATTTCCGTTTGGGCTCTGGTAAATAACATTCGATCATATAATCAAAATTGAAAAGATGGTGTACGCGTTTCCTTTGTATGATAGCATTATCAAAGGGAGAAAGAAAATGAATATTGTTTTTCAGCTTGATCTTTTCTATGCTTTTTAATTGCTTTTCGGATGTGATGAATGTAGATTTTTCCACCCCTTCTATATTAACTTCAATCAACTGCCCTTCCATCAACATACGTTTCAAAGCTTTATTTACAGGAGCTTTCAGGCCATTTCGTAAATAGGAGATTTCATTTTCGTTAACACATCCATGCGCCTGAACTGCCTTTAAAATTAAATGTTCGGCATATTCTTTTTCAGTGGGGAAAGAAGTATCAACAGTTGAAGGCAATACACATTCTGCCAGATCATACACTTTATGAAATCCCTGCCGCTTTGCAACCATTAGCTTGCCCTCCATAAAAAGCTGTTCTAAAGCGCGTTTGGCAGGCTTCCATTCATACCAGTTGCCGGGCCCTTCTCTTTTATATTCAAAATCTTTCGACTGCAATGGCCCTTCCGCTTTTATTCTGTCGAGCACATATTTATTCATTTTTTTATCCTGTCCAAACCAATGCGATTTGCCGTCTTCATATGACTTTTTTCGAGGCAGAGAAAAGCGGTAATCGCTCATCGGCAAATATGATGCAGCATGGCTCCAATATTCAAAAATGATTTTATCTTTTTCTAAAAGGTCGCTCAGAAACTTTTCATTATAATCCGGCAGGCGGCTCCAAAGTGTATGATGGTGGGCACGTGCAACCACCGACAGCGTATCAATTTGTACATAGCCTAATAGATCAATAGCAGCAAGTACAGCCTTTTTACCTTTACCAAAATCCGGCTGAGACAAACCCTGGCTTTTTAGTGCAAGTAATTGGGCCTGTTCCCGTGATAGTGTATGTATTGAGTTTTTCATTTTCTGTAAAGCATTTTTATTGGGGCGTTCCCTTTCTACCCCCCCTTCCACTCTCCAAATGGAG
>JAZKBX010000316.1:0-35256 GCA_040388455.1 Bacteroidota bacterium | reverse complement strand
TTTTATATTCTAACTCGTGTCAGCTTTTTTCAGGACGAGACAGACAAAAGAAAAAGATGATAATTGTTTACGGCAATTCTGATTAGAGTGTTCCTTTAAACCAACTCCCTACTCTTTTTAATTATTTCTTTCGCAATACCTTCAATATTCAAAGCATCAAAAGGACAATTGATAACAGTCTTCGGTTCACGTTTATTTTTCCCATAATCATACGTTTTATCATAATATTTTAAACATATTTCAAAGGCTGCTTTAGTATTTCCTGTATCAATTGCTTCAAGCGCAGTTTTGGTTTCCAGTCCACCAAGTTTTTTTGTGATCCGTGTGATCGCATTTTTTAGATCTTCAGAAGCAAATTTTCCATATTCATCAGTTAAGTAATTTAGCCGTGATTCAAATGGAATATCAAGAAAAAAAGTACGGCTACTCCTCATTTTTTCATAAAACAATTTTGGAATTGCCCTGCTACCTATCATACCACTTTCATCTTCTAACCAAACAGTTTTGGTTTTATCTGTTTTACAGAGATGGGAAAATAATTCATTCTCGAACATTTCCTGTGAAGGTTGAGGCTTTTCTCCTAATGCGCCAAAGGATGATCCCTTATGATGTGCCAATGCTTCCAGATCAACAACTTGTTCGCCAAGCTTAACAAATTCCTTTAAAATTAATGTTTTCGCGGATCCTGTTCTGCCTCCTAAAATTAAAATTTCTCTTTCATCATTATAACTTTCAAGCACCGCTCTCCGGAATGATTTGTATCCTCCGCGAAGGAGGTACACTTTATGGCCATACAACTCCAATAGCCATGCTACACTGGCACTTCGCATACCACCGCGCCAGCAATGCACAATATATGTATTCCCACCACTTATTTTTTTTGCAGCATCTGCCAGTTCCTTCATTTTTGGCCCGAAAAACGATAAGCCTTTATTAACAGCTACTTCACGACTAACCTGTTTGTAGGCTGTTCCAACTATAGCTCGTTCTTCATCCGAAAATAAAGGCAAAGTATGTGCACCGGGTATGTGTCCGTATTCAAATTCCCCCGGACTACGAACATCCAGTACCGGATGTAGTTTAGATAATTCTAAAAATTCTTGTATGTTAATTGCTGTTGGCAAAATGATCAGATGGATTACAAAAATGTTACTTCGGCATACTAATTTATTTCGATTCTACTTTCACCATTCCTGCAATTTCAATTGCACGTTGCTTTACTGCATCCACATTGCTCCCTACTTTGTCATATGTCAATGCTACAGCCATCCTGCGGTAGGGCCTTGTAACAGGTTTTCCAAAAACACGGATGTCACTTAGTTTATTATTCATCGCATTTTCAATTCCTGTATACCTTGGATGCGTTCCTTCCTTATCAGATAATATAACGGCACTTGCCCCCACGCGCTCTAACGTTATTTCAGGAATAGGTAATCCTAAAACAGCGCGCGCGTGCAATTCAAATTCAGAAAAATTTTGTGTCCCTGCAAGCGTTACCATTCCTGTATCATGCGGACGGGGAGATAATTCAGAAAAATAAACGCCATCATCAGCAAGAAAAAATTCAACACCCCATAGGCCTTCACCGGTTAGTGCTTTAGTAACTTTATCGGCCATTGTTTGCGCTTCTTTTAAATGGGCAGGATCTATTTCTGCAGGTTGCCAGCTTTCCTGGTAATCTCCACGCTCTTGCCTGTGGCCGATTGGCGGACAAAATAATGTGTTTCCGTTTTTTTGTGTTACTGTAAGTAATGTAATTTCTGAATTGAATTTTACAAATGCTTCAGCAATTATTTCTGTATGATCGCCACGTTTCCCTGATTGTGCATAATTCCAGGCTTTTTGAATATCAACTTCTGTTTTAATTACTGATTGTCCTTTTCCGGATGAACTCATCAAAGGTTTAACAACACAGGGCATTCCAACAATCTTGACAGCAGAGATTAATTCTTCCAGGCTATTTGCATATTCGTATTTAGCAGTTTTCAATCCTAATTCTTTTGCTGCCAGATCGCGTATTGCTTTACGGTTCATCGTAAAGTTGGCTGCTCTTGCACTGGGTACTACTTTTATACCTTGTTTTTCATAATCATAAAAGCGCTCGGTTCGAATAGCTTCTATTTCCGGAACAATGATATCAGGCTTATGTTTAGCCACAATTCTATCCAGTTCATTCCCATCCAACATATTGATTATTTCACGTTCATCAGCTACTTGTTGCGCAGGTGCATCATTGTACGAATCAACAGCCACAACATATTGTCCCAAACGTTTTACAGCAATTACAAATTCTTTCCCCAGTTCACCGGAACCGAGCAGCATTATTTTTTTCATGTGTTATTCATTTTAAAACTATCACAAATTAAGGTAAAATTTCTATACTTTTGCTTTAGTTAAATACTAAGTTAAGTTAAAAGCACCTAAAGTTTTAAATTCAAAAGAAAAGTGGTAAACTTTTTTGACTTTTAACTTCTTTCTCTTTTGATTTTTTTATTAATATCTAATATCTAATATCACTTATCTAATATCTCTTATCTAAAATCTATATAATTATGTACGGAAATTTTAAAGATCATTTGCAGGCAGAATTAAACACTATTAAAGAGGCTGGCCTTTTTAAACGTGAACGTGTTATAACTACAGAACAAGGTGCAGTGGTGAAGGTAAACGGAAAAGAAGTGATTATTTTTTGTTCTAACAATTATCTTGGATTATCATCTCATCCGAAAGTGATTGAAGCAGCTCATAAAACATTAGATAGACATGGCTATGGTATGAGTAGCGTTCGTTTTATTTGTGGCACTCAGGATATTCATAAAGAGCTGGAACAAAAGCTTGCGAAGTTTGTAGGACAGGAAGATACTATTTTATATGCAGCCTGCTTTGATGCAAATGGCGGGGTGTTTGAACCTTTGCTTGGTGAAGAGGATGCAATTATCTCTGATGAATTAAATCATGCTTCCATTATTGATGGCGTTCGTTTGTGTAAAGCACAACGCTATCGCTACAAAAATTGTAACATGGAAGATCTGGAAGAACAACTGAAGGCCGCACAAAAACAACGTTTCCGCTTAATTGTTACCGATGGTGTTTTTTCAATGGATGGTTTTGTTGCCCCTTTGGATAAGATCTGTGATCTGGCCGATAAATACAATGCAATGGTGATGGTGGATGAAAGTCACGCCAGTGGCTTTATTGGTAAAACAGGTAGAGGTACCATTGAGTTGAAAAATGTAATGCATCGTGTGGATATTGTTACAGGTACATTGGGAAAGGCACTTGGTGGCGCAATGGGTGGATTTACTTCAGCTAAAAAAGAAATAGTGGAGATGTTACGTCAGCGTTCCCGCCCTTATTTATTCAGCAATTCCCTGGCTCCTCCTATTGTAGGTGCTTCTATTGCTGTGTTGGATATGTTAAGTGAAACAACTGCTTTGCGTGATAAATTAGAATCGAACGTAAACTATTTTAAACAAGGAATTAAAAAGGTAGGGCTGGAAATTAAAGATGGCGATTCAGCTATTGTTCCGGTAATGTTGTATGATGCAAAATTAGCACAGGAATTTGCTTCTAAATTATTGGAGGAAGGGATCTATGTTACCGGTTTCTTTTATCCTGTTGTTGCAAAAGGACAAGCACGTATTCGTGTTCAACTTTCTGCTGCACATGAAAAAGAGCATATTGATAAAGCATTAATAGCCTTTGAAAAAGTGGGTAGAATGTTAGGTGTGATAAAAAAATAATTTCGGATTGAGAACTGTTTTAAATTTTATTCGAAACAGTTTTTGGCCTTCCCACGGTTTCTCGACTGAGCTTGTTTTGAACTAGGTTGAAGGGCCCGGAATGACTGTCCACATGGTCGTTTCGAGCGGAGCCGAGAAAGGTGCGTTGGTATTATATAGCAATATTGTTATTCTTGAGTTAAAATTTAAACAGGCTCTACGGATTTTTAAATAGCCTTCCGAAATCCTTAATTCTTGGAGATTTTTGCAATACAAGTTTTTCAAGATAAGATCACTGTACATCCTATTATGAAAAGTGCAGTAAATACAAAAAAAGATAGTACACACCATGTGCAAAACGCTTTCAGCACAAAAGCTTGTATGTAGAGGAAATAAGTAGAGAAAAGGAACCCTGCACCTATAACAATAAAGGCAGGTACAAAAGAAAGTAACCCGTTTGAGTACATCAACGTAAATAGAAGTATTAATGTGAGCATCAAAAGACCCAGGTAAGAATTAGGAATACCAAAAGTTCTGCTGTACTTGCTTTTTTGGACCTTTTCACACCATTCTTTTGGAAAGAAAAAACATGCAACCATTGTATGCGTGAAAGTATGATATGCTAAATAAATTGTATTTAGAATTCCAATACCAATAATTACGATCAGCAATTTTAATGTTGAGTCCATAATGATTTCATTTTAACAGAAATAATTTTTTGCTTCTTTGTTTTCCTCAAACGACTGCATTTAAAGGTATTTACAATGTATATTGCATTACAAATGTTATTTTTTTTGCAGCGGGATCATATATTTCAAAGGTCAGACCGGGTTTCAATTTTTTCTCTTCTATGATTTTCGAAAATACCGGGTAAGCTTTCATTGGTCCGATCATATACGACATCATATTTTTTAAAGGAAATTCGATAACTAATGACATTGTTTTTGGAATTGAATCAATTTTTAATCCTTTTGCCTGTATATCACTTTTCCTGTTAAAATCTTTTTCGTCAAGAATGTTTCCAACTAAACTGCGACACTTCTCCTTGGGAGTCGTTTTTGGATCGTCATAATAAATGCCAAATCCTTTGGTGGAAATTATTCCGAGTTCCTTCATCCTTGTATCTACATCACTTATATGCTGCCCCGCTTTAGAATATGGACCAATAACCTCCTTTCCAACAACTGTATATCCCCCTTCTTCTTTTTCTTCTGCTTTAATACTTCCAAACGTGCCCATATACCATAAGAAACCTACGGCAGCAACTAATAGTATTGTAATTATCATAAAAGTTTTTTTTAGAGTTTTCATTTATTAAAATTAAATCATGATTTAAATACCCAAATCAATAATGTGAGACGGCAAGGTTGAATTCTGGTATCATTAGATAGAAAGCACAAAAAAATGTGCCATTATAGATTGAGCCTGTTTAAATTTTATTCAAAACAGTTTCTACCCTACCCCACGATTTCTCGACTCTGCTTGAAATGACCATGCGCGCTGTTATTTCGAGCGGAGTCGAGAAAGGTGCGTTAGCTTCAATTAGCAATATTGTTATTCGTTTAAATAAAATTTAAACAAGCTCTGTTTAAAACTTCAGAAAGAGGGAATTCCGTTTTATCTCACTTTGAGGTTAATTTTTCGCAATGATGATTCAGAAAGATTATTATTTCGGGAATCTATGGAATAAGAGAAAAAAATAGAAATTAAGAAGGAAGATTTTAGAAAAAAACTTGTAAAATAAAAGAAACAAAAAAGCCGACTCTTCAAAGAAGAGTCGGCTTATGTTAGCTTTAAATAAATGGTCAATTTTCTGCGATGCCGTTATATTTATCCACAAGCGTTATGATTTCTTTAGTGTCAAATGGTTTTAAAAAAGCTCCGATAATGTTCACTCCTTTATATTCCTTTTCTTTCATTTTCTGTTTATCAGTACCTATGCAAATGGCTGAAAGCCAAGGACGGTTTAAGATTTTCTTTATTTGTTCCTGATTGTAAGACCATTCCTTGTCGGTATCTACAATTATTATATTTGCCGAAAAGCTGTCCTCAAATGTTTCTATATCAACTATAGAGTGAGATTGAAAAACAGAATAACCATTTTTTTCTAACTGCAATTGAAGTTCAAGTCCAATGATACGTTCCGGCTCAATAATAAATATTTTACAATCCTTTTTCATGCTTTTGTGTTTGGTTCTTCATTTCGACATTTTTACCGATTCGGACATAAATTTGTCAGTTTCTTTCGTAAATGTATCACTCTGGAATTCCCTTAATTTGGGTGTTTTAGAGTTAATGTTTAAAATGGCAGTCGTGATTGTTCCATCTTTTTGACTTCTTTTCTATTTCAAGAACTTTTACTTTATGGTTATCAAATTATAAATTTCTTTTTCAAGATGTTCACGTTTTGCCTTTTCGTTGATTTTTTTTTCGTTGTTGTTTTCATCAACAACCTTTTTAGCCTCTTCCTTGGTTTCAACTTTCACTGAGGTCGTTTTTTTATTTTCCAATGATTTGTTGTTGTTTTCTTGTGCACTAAATGCATAAGAAAAGAATAAGATTGTTAGGAATATTAGGGTTTTCATTTTGTGTTTTTTTTAAGTGGATTAAAATTTCTAAAATAGACCAACTTGATGCTTTTCTTTAAATTGAGCGTCTTGGCCGTTGCACTGGTGATATATTATTTATTAATTCAGTTAAAACTTTCGGAATTTTTTCGAATTCAGTCGATTTGTCCAGGAAATATTTTGCACCAAGTTCCATAGCCTTTTCGCGATATGGCATTGATGATAAATTAGAGAACATTATTACTACAATAGCTGGATGATTCTTGCTTAAATATTTTAAAAATTCAAAACCGCTTTCTTCTCTCAATTGGATATCAAGAATTACTACATTCGGATTTTTTTTATCAATCTGGAGACATGCATCATGTAAGGAAAGCGCATGCCCCGCCCACAATATGTTTTTTGTTTCAAGGAGAAGAGTCTTGATGCTTTTGTAAACAATTTCTGAATCATCAACAGAAAAAACTGTAAGTGTTTGTTCAATAGGGACCATAGTACTTTAATTAGTACCCCAAAGGAACGGAAGGGAAATAAATGATAAATTAGTGGAAAGCGTTAAAAGCTTGTAATGGTTTGTACTACAATTGTATCAAACCGTTGTCTATGGCATAGCGCATAAGCTCCGCATTGTTGGCCAGATTGAGTTTTTCGAGAATACGTGCGCGGTAGGTGCTGATGGTGTTTACGCTCAACGAAATTTCATCAGCAATATTACCCACCGTTTTTCCGGATGCAATTAACTGCAACACTTGTAATTCACGGTCCGACAGAAGTTCGCTTAACGGTTTTTCGGAAGAACTTTCAAACCTTTCTGCCAGTTTTTCTGCCAGGCTAGCACTAATATACTTTTTACCGGATAGCACCTTATGAAAAGCGGTGATCAGCTCTTCTGTGGCACTGTCTTTATTCAGGAAGCCAGACGCTCCTGCTTTTAAAACTCTTACGGCATATTGTTCTTCAGGGTGCATACTAATTACCAGTATGGGAGCCTTTATACCGAAATCACGTATTTGTTTTAATGTTTCAAGGCCATTCCGGCCGGGCATGGAAATATCAATTAAGATAGCGTCCCAGATCCCAATTTTTACTTTTTCGAGAACGTCCTGGCTATTGGCTGCTTCAAGTATTTCTGAATCAGGAAACTCCTCCCGGATCAGTTGAGCTAATCCTTTCCGAACAATGGCATGGTCATCTGCAATTAAAACTCTCATATTTTTATTGGTATTTTTACGGTAACAATGGTACCACCCTCCTGGTGTTTTTCAATTGTAAATGTGCCACCAAGATAAGTAGCCCGTTCATTCATTCCTAGTAAACCCAACGAAGATCGATTGTTTTTTCGCTCATCGCTAATACCTATGCCATTGTCAATGATCACCAACACAAGGTTGTTTTCTTGAATAAAAAGTTTTACATCTACTTCATTTGCCTCTGAGTGACGTGTAATGTTGGTAAGCGATTCCTGGAAGATCCTGAAAACTGCGGTATTAATATCTTTAGAAAAATTTTGCTCACCCAGTTTTGATTCCAGGTTGGTTTTTATTCCTGTGCGTTCTTCGTATTCTTTTGCATTCCACTCAATAGCGGCTTCCAGACCAAGATCATCAAGCACGCTTGGCCGAAGCTCTTTGGCTATTCTGCGCACTGAAACAACGGCTGTATTAACCATACCGATCATATCGTTTGTCCTTTCCGTCAACAGCGTTAAATGGAGTTCTTTTTCATTTTTATTTTTTAGTGCTGTTAAAGCAAATTTCAATCCGGTAAGTTGCTGCCCCAGATCGTCATGGATATCGCGGGCAATGTGTGTGCGCTCTTCTTCACGGATATTTTGTAAGTGTCCCGAAAGACTTCTTAATTGTTCGTTCATGGCCAGAATTTCCGTTTCCGCGATTTTTTGCTCCGTAATATCATGTACCACACCAAGCAATTGAACACATTTCCCTTCCTCATTAAGAACGGGACTCATGTATACCATTCCGGTTTTAACACCGGTAGGGTAAGAGGTGGTCTCTTCCCATTCAACAATTTGTTTTTCTCTTACTACTTCAGCATAATTTTTTAGAACCATCTGAAGAGAAGGTTCGGGTATTATTTCATCAATATATTTATTCAACACCTGTTCATTGGTTAATCCGGTTGAACGGGTGAATGATTTATTTATGGAAATGATTTTATATTTGCCTTTTGGTAATACATCCATTAAAAACAGGGAATCCGAAACCGAATCATAGATCAACTGCAATTGCTCCTTACTCGCTTTGATCTTTTCTTCTGCTTGTTTTTTCTCAGTTATATCCTTAAAGTAAATAGATAATCCGCTTGGAGAAGGGTAAATATTATTCTCAAACCATTTATTATAAGGCGGATAATATTCTTCGATCTGAACATACTTCTGTTCTCTCATAGCTCTTTCATAGGCTATTTGAAAAGGTTGTCCAATACCCTCCGGAAATTCTGTCCAGATATTTTTACCAACCATTTTTTTTGGGTCACGATTAAATAATTCCCCTGCTTTTTGATTCATATAGGTATAAGACCAATTAGTATCCAGAGAAACAAAAGCATCACTGATCCTGGCAAGCATGGTGGAAAAATTATTTTCACTCTCCTGCAGCTGTTGTGTTTTTTCATTAACCAATATATTTAAGATGTACGGTTGACGCATAAAATACCAGGTAAATCTGCCTCCTGTTATTGCCAGCAAAATCCCCAGAAGAACAAAGGCTATTGATAAATTTAATGTATCATTATTTCGGTGTTTAACATATAAATTCCATTCGCCATCGGGGACATGCAAAATGGAAAAATGCTCTTTTTTGAACTTTTCAGCATTCGGTAAAAAGAATTCTTCCTTGTTTGTATTGGGATTGATTTTTGACAACTGAAACTCGTAATTTTTATTTTCATTATTTTCAATTCCCGCAGCTTGTAATAGTGTTGGAAGTCTGATGATTACTGCCGCAAAACCCCAAAATTCATTATTCTTAAAAATCGGCTGTCTGCCAACAACACCCATTCCACCCTGCTTCAATTCAAATGGTCCGGAAAAAAATAATTTATTTTTTTCTATTGCTTTCAAGGCTTCTTTGTTTGTGGCAGTATCTTGTAAAATGTTATAACCAATTACTGATTCATTACCACGCAAGGGATAAACCTTAATTATTTCCCCTCCTTTCACAAGTTGTATTGCATCAATGAATTTGCTGGTTTCAAGAAGATTTTTTGCTATTGCATCAAAGTCCTCGGGATCTCCGTATCTTTCAACAATAAAGGCCAGTGTTTTCGTAGCTGCAAAGCTATAATTGAGGGAAGTGCGCAAACGCTCTTTTGCTGCGCTTGCTACATTGGATATTTCTCGCTGTTGTGCAGCAGAATTAATAAGATAACGTTGATAAGAGAGATATTGTGTTATCACAAACAAAGCAACAAACACCAAAAATCCGGCTAAAACAGCCTTTTTTGTTGAACTTAAAGTTTTTGCATTGCTCATACTGAACCAATTATAAATTTCACTTATTGGGCCTCTGTCAGATAAAACATTTGGCTCTTCATTTTCAAAACTCTTTATAGTTTAACCTATAAGGTTTTATCATTCTCAGGCTAAGTTAGTTTTTAATACAATTATTCCTGATTTTTTCTTGTTTTTTTCTCAATTCGCCTTTCACTTTAGTTCCCCCTCTTGAATCCGTAATATAGAAGAAAATAAAAAAACGGCACCAGAAATTTTCTGTTGCCGTCATCTTCAGTAGCAAGAAATATCCCACTATCTAACTTAGAAATGGATTTAATAGCTGTTTCAAACTTCGCTAATTATATTAAAAGAAGAGAATCTGATATCTAAACTGATTCGATACGTAAGCAGTATTTTTATGAAGCCTTTTCTATATATGCTATAATTGAACTTATAATATATATTCCCTGAAAATTGTGATGATAGTCTCGAAGCTTTTCTTTTTGAGTGAGGCGGAAATAACTTTAGGAATGGCATTTAGACTATGTAATGCATTGGAGGTTAGTTTAAGCAATTTGGTTGAAGATTTTGAAATGAAAGACGGCCATACTGCCAAGAAAGAATAAAAATAAGGTTAGCCTTTGGTGTGATTAACAGCAAAAATAATAACAGATAAATACTACACTACTCATTTTGGAAGCTATAACCTGCCATTTGTCTGTTTCATTTCGCAAACGGATAATTTCAACTTTTTTTAGCTTATTTTTGTTTAAATGTTATACCCATATAGAAATTTATTTAAAACGGCACTGATTGCATCTCCCTTGATGGTTTTAATGGGAATGCTCCCACGGTATTTCCTGGCAATCCCTTCTTTCAACGAACTACTTACTAAATTTCTTTTTGAAATATCACTGATATTATTGCTTTGGGCTGTGAACATAAGCCTGGTAAAAATTTTTGAAAACCAGCCGAAGCAATATTTAAGATATCTGTTAAGTATTTTAATAACGTGTATTGTAGTCTATCTAATTTCAAATTTAAGCGATGAAACCAGACGCATGGCCAACCCTTTTTCTCACCAGGGTGAGCCTCCATTTTCTCCAAATAGCAAGCCTCCTTTCCCACCCAATGGAAATGCCCCCTTTCCTTTCAAAGGAAAAATGCCTTTTCCATTTATCGCCTCCATATTTAACAACTTTTTTGTACTTTTTATTATCGATATAATTATTTCCAGGAACAGGGAAAAAATAGTTCTTATTGAGAACAGCGAACTTCGGATTAAAAACCTGGAAGCCCAGCAATTACAGTTAAGGCAGCAAATTCAACCACATTTTTTATTCAATTCATTAAACACACTAAAATCGCTGATCAGTAGTCACCCCGCTGAAGCGGAAGAATATTTAGTTAAACTTTCTTCTTTTTTACGATATAATCTGAGCTTAAATACACATGATTTAATTTTATTAAAGGATGAACTTGCAATTTGCGATGATTATTTACAAATTCAAAAAGTGAGATTTAAAGAAGCGTTGAAATATTCAATAGAAATTACTGATAAAAATGCATTGAGTTCAGCTGTGCCAATTTTTGCTATTCAATTACTTATTGAAAATGCAATTAAGCACAACGTGCTGACTACGGAAAATCCTTTGCAAATAAAGGTTACAATTACTGAAAGCAACGAAATCAGCGTTTCAAATAATTTACAGGTAAAAACCACCCCCGAGAAATCAACACAAATAGGGCTTAAAAATTTATCAGAACGCTATCAACTTTTAATTAAGAAAAATATTCAGATAATTAAAACAAAAGATAAATTCGAAGTGCTTTTACCTTTAGCATAATATATAATGAACATTGTAATTATAGAAGATGAGCAGTACACTGCGGAAGATTTAGCCAAAAACATCAGAAACGCTCTGCCTGATGCCACAATTCAAGCTATCTTAAAGTCCGTAAAAGAGGCAACTGCATACTTAAAAAACAATGCACATCCCGATTTATTCTTTTCCGACATCCAGCTTGGGGATGGACTAAGTTTTGAGATTTTTAAAACTATTAAAACCTCAACACCGGTAATTTTCATCACAGCATTTGATGAATATGCCTTAAAAGCTTTTCAGGCAAACGGTATTGATTATATTTTAAAGCCGTTTAACTCCAAAACAATTGCGGATGCTGTAAATAAATTTAAGTCGCTTACTTCAAACAAACCTGAAACAAACAAAATAGATCAGCTGCTAGCTTATCTTCAGGAGAACCGTCAGGCAAAACAAAATTCCATTTTGGTTTATCAGAAAGACAAGATCATACCTGTTAATAATGCTGATATTGCTTTGTTTTATACTGAAAACGATTCTGTAAAAGTTATTTGCTTTGATGGAAAACAATATACTACCAATTCGACTCTCGAAGAATTAGAAAAAAACATGGGAACTGATTTTTTTCGTGCAAACAGACAATACATTATAAACCGGAAAGCCATTTTAGACGTATCTCAATATTTTGGCAGAAAACTGGCTGTAAATCTAAAATTGAATCTCCAAGACAAAGTGCTTATCAGCAAAGAAAAATCATCCGCCTTTTTAAACTGGCTCTCCCAAGGCTAAACCTGACCTGTTTATATCTTCAGATTTTTGCCGAACCATTGTAACTTTGGAACCAACAACAAGTATTTTAAATAAAAACATACCTTTGGCATAAAAAACCTGATGCTTTTAAACAGTAAAATAACAACACTACTACTAACCTTTTTGTTATTTACAATTACTTCATTAGGGCAAGATTTTGCTAAAAAGTCTGTAATTGACTCTTTAAAAAACGAGCTCAAAAAAACTAATTTGCATGACACTGCTTATGTTGATTTGTTATCTGAAATAGGAGAAAAAACACCCATTTTTAGAATTAGCTATTGGGATACAATTGCTAATCTTTCAATAAAAAAACTCTCTACGCACTCTCAAAACTCAGTTATTCTTGCTTTGCGTAAAACATTGGCATTGGCATTAAACAACATAGGCTATATATATAGAGATCAAGGCGACAGCCCTCTTGCCTTGGAATATTACCAGAAAAGTTTAAAAATACAAGAAGAGATGGGAGATAAAAAAGGAACGGCAATTACTTTAAACAACATTGGCTATATTTATGATAATCAAGGAGATATCCTCATAGCATTGGAGTACTACAAAAAAAGCTTAAAAATTGTTGAAGAAATGGGTTACGCACAAGGAATAGCCAACTCTTTTAAAAATATCGGAGGAATTTATGAGAAACAAGGTGATATAACACTTGCGTTGGATTATAACCATAAAAGTTTGAAAATTCGTGAACAAATTGGAGATAAAAAAGGTGTAGCAAATTCATTGGGTAACCTCGGAGATTTGTATTTAAAACAAGGCGCTACAACAAAAGCAAAACAAATAGAAGTGCGCGCACTGCAATTGGCTCGTGAGCTTGGTTTCCCAGACCAAATACAATCTATTGCAGCTTCTTTAACTAAAGTTTACACAAAAGAAGGCGACTACAAACTAGCCCTTGAAATGCGCAATTTAGAAGTGCAAATGCGAGACAGTATTCTTTCTGAAAAAAATATGAAAGCTACTGTGCAACAACAAGCTAAATTTGAGTACGAAAAACAGCAAACTATCAAAGATGCAGAACACCAAAAAGAAATAGCATTACAACACAAAGAAAAAGAAAAACAACAATTATTAACTTACGTATCCGTAGCTGGTTTATTGCTTGTGTTAGCTTTTTTGGCATTTGTATTTAACCGTTTGCAAATTACCGGGAAACAAAAAAACATAATCGAACAAAAAGAACAAGAAACTCAACACCAAAAAGAAATTATAGAAGAAAAGCACAAAGAAATAACCGACAGCATCAACTATGCCGAACGTATTCAACGTAGCTTTTTAGCAACAAAAGAGTTGTTAGACGAAAACCTAAAAGAGTACTTTGTGTTTTTTAAACCTAAAGATGTTGTAAGTGGCGACTTTTATTGGGCTGGCAAACTCTATAACGGCAATTTTGCATTTTGTTGTGCTGATAGTACTGGCCATGGTGTACCAGGAGCTATTATGAGTATTTTAAATATATCCAGTCTCGAAAAGTCTATTGAAAAGGAAACCGAACCACATCACATTTTGTATAAAACAAGGGAAATTATCATCAAGCGTCTCAAAAAAGATGGTAGTCCTGAAGGCGGAAAAGACGGAATGGATTGTACACTTCTATCGCTAAACCCCGAAAAAACACAACTTACGTATGCTGCTGCAAATAATCCGGTATTTATAATAAGAAAAAATGAGAACGGACAGGCTGAGCTAATCGAACAAAAACCAGATAAAATGCCGGTTGGTAAACATGATAAAGGTAGAGAACCCTTTACGCTTAATACTTACAATCTTCAAAAAGGCGATGTTATTTATACACTTACCGATGGCATGCCCGACCAATTTGGAGGCGATAAAGGCAAAAAATACATGATTAAGAATTTAAAACAATTCTTTTTAAACATCGCTAACTTTCCTATGGAAGAACAGCAGGCAAAAGTAGCACAAGAGTTCGATCGCTGGAAAGGCGAATTAGAGCAAGTGGATGATGTTTGTGTTGTTGGAGTTAGAGTATAAGCAATTGATATGCAAATAAATAGCTGTGTAGATTTATTAATAGTTAAGCCCCTTTTATGAAATTAGTACTTAATTATTTAAAACGACACAAAAATATGATGCTTTTAAACAGTAAAATAACAACACTACTAAGCTTGTTGTTATTTACAATAACTTGCTGGGGGCAAAATTTCAGCCCCAAAGAACAAAAACAACTCGATAGCTTAAACGCAGTTATCAACAATAAAGCTAGCCACGACACTTCACTTGTATCAGCCTATGTAGAATTAAGCGAGATACTTTATGTTTCCAATTTAGATACTGTTATTCCCTTATGCACAAAAGCAAAAGAAATTGCCGAAAAAGCACTAGCTAAGCACCCCAGTCAAAAACAAGAGCACAGCACCCCTGTTACTTTAGCTTTACTTAAGGCTTTAGGGGGGGCATTAAACAACATTGGGACGACTTATAAGTATCATGGTAACATCCCATGGGCTCTGGAGTGCTACCATAAAAGCTTGAAATTACGTGAGCAGATTGGAGATAAGGGAGGTATAGCAGAATCTTTCGGCAACATTGGAGCGATTTATGATGAGCTGGGAGATGTTCAGCTTGGATTAGAATATTACCAGAAAAGCTTGAAAATACGGGAACAAATTGGAGATAAAAGAGGTATGGCAAATTCTTTTAACAACATTGGGATAATTTATCAGAATCAAGGAGACCTACAACTTGCCTTAGAATATTACCATAAAAGTTTGAAAATACGGGAACATATTGGTGATAAAAAAGGTATGGCAACTAATCTAAAAAACATTGGAGAGATTTATAACAAACAAGGTAATATTACTTTGGCTATGGAGTATTTTAATAAAAGTTTGAAAATACGTGAACAAATTGACGATAAAAAAGGTATAGCAAATTCACTATATAACATGGGGGACTTGTATTTAAAACAAGGTAACGTTATAAAAGCCAAACAGTTGGGAGTACTAGGATTTGAGCTATCTCGTGAGCTTGGTTTCCCAGAACAAATACAGCGTAGCGCAATGCTTTTAACTAAGATTTACAAAAAAGAAGGCAACTACAAACTTGCCCTTGAAATGCGCAATTTGGAAATACAAATGCGAGACAGTATTCTTTCTGAAAAAAACATGAAAGCCACTGTGCAACAACAAGCCAAATTTGAGTACGAAAAACAACAAGCCATCAAAGATGCAGAACACGAAAAAGAAATAGCATTACAACACAAAGAAAAAGAAAAACAACAATTATTAACTTACGTATCCGTAGCTGGTTTATTGCTTGTGTTAGCTTTTTTGGCATTTGTATTTAACCGTTTGCAAATTACCGGGAAACAAAAAAACATAATCGAACAAAAAGAACAAGAAACTCAACACCAAAAAGAAATTATAGAAGAAAAGCACAAAGAAATAACCGACAGCATCAACTATGCCGAACGTATTCAACGTAGCTTTTTAGCAACAAAAGAGTTGTTAGACGAAAACCTAAAAGAGTACTTTGTGTTTTTTAAACCTAAAGATGTTGTAAGTGGCGACTTTTATTGGGCTGGCAAACTCTATAACGGCAATTTTGCATTTTGTTGTGCTGATAGTACTGGCCATGGTGTACCAGGAGCTATTATGAGTATTTTAAATATATCCAGTCTCGAAAAGTCTATTGAAAAGGAAACCGAACCACATCACATTTTGTATAAAACAAGGGAAATTATCATCAAGCGTCTCAAAAAAGATGGTAGTCCTGAAGGCGGAAAAGACGGAATGGATTGTACACTTCTATCGCTAAACCCCGAAAAAACACAACTTACATATGCTGCAGCAAATAATCCTGTATTTATAATAAGAAAAAATGAGAATGGAGAGGCGGAGCTCATCGAAAAAAAACCAGATAAAATGCCTGTTGGTAAACATGATAAAGACCAAGAACCCTTTATACTTCAAACTTACAACCTTCAAAAAGGCGATGTTATTTATACGCTTACCGATGGCATGCCCGACCAATTTGGAGGCGATAGAGGCAAAAAATACATGATTAAGAATTTAAAACAATTCTTTTTAAATATTGCCTCCCTGCCTATGGAAGAACAGCAGACAAGATTAGCCCAAGAATTCAACAGCTGGAAAGGCAAATTAGAGCAAGTTGACGATGTTTGTATTGTTGGAGTCAGAGTATAATCCGCCTTTTTAACTGGATCTCTCAGGGTTAAGTCCCTACAAAATATTAGCACTATTAGTGCCTCTGGCATTATGACTACCTGAAAAGTCCTTTACCCTATCGTGGGTTCAACACTACAAAACAAAAATTGCTCACTCCCCTTTTTGAAGCCTCACAACTCATTTTGTCCGCTTGGCTATCATAACTGTATGCTCCCCTTTTTATTATAATCACATTTGCACAGCATGAGCCTGTTACTATTGCTATGAGTGAAAGTTGAGCAAGGGCGTTATTTCTAATACTACATTAATAAACCAAAGTAAAATGAAAACTAGATTCCTGTTCATTATTATTGTTTCACTTTTCTTTAGATTTAGAGATGAGGCATTACAAGCCCAAACAATTATCGCAGATAGTATTATCCAAACATCGCCTTGTGCCGGCAGTAATATCTATATTCCATACACCGTTACCGGAGGAGATTTTAATTTTGGGAATGTCTTCACAGCTCAACTATCCAACAGCTTTGGTTCATTCAGTAACCCTACCAACATAGGCTCAACTCCATATTGGGGAACAGGTATAATAATTGGTACAATTCCTTTAACTGCAACTTTTGGTTTTTTATACAAAGTTCGGATTATCTCATCATCCCCGGCCGATACAAGTGAAGTTTGTCCCAACAATGTAATTGTAACTACCATTGCTCAACTGGCAACGGTAACGGTATCCCCCAGCACTACTATTTGCAATGGTGACAGTACATTACTTTCGGATGTGGTTTCTGCTCAGGATTACCTGTGGTCAACCGGGGAAACAACGCAAGATATTTATGTGTCACAATCCGGATCATATAAAGTTACGGTAACAGACCTGCTGGGATGCAAAACCACTTCCGACCCAATAACAATTACGGTTCAGGATTGTGAGTCCATGTCAGTTCAGGACAACTTTTTTAATGATGTTATGACTATTTATCCTAATCCCACCAACACGAATAGCACTCTTGAAATAAAATCTACAGCAAATGAAACCAATTACCAATTTGTGCTTTATAATTTAATAGGGCAAGAGGCGCTGAAAGCCGAAATCAACCAACAAAAAACAGCAATACAAACAGATAATTTATCACCGGGAATATTCTTTTTCAAATTAACATCTCAGGAAAGTGTTGTTCAAACAGGAAAAATTATTGTTAAATAAGCTTTCAATGAAAAAATTTAAAATAACAGGCAGTTTAATTTTAGCTATATACCTGACCGGAAATGCTTTTTCGCAAGGAGCATTAACATCGGTAACTTCTTTTGGAAGTAATCCCGGAAATCTAACTATGTACTGTTACGTACCTTCAGGAATCACCCAAACAGCATCTCTGGTTGTAGCATTGCATGGTTGTACACAAACAGCGCTTAACTATTCAGATCAGTCCGGGTGGAACAAGCTGGCCAACAGACATAAATTTATTGTTATCTATCCGGAACAAGTGAGTTCCAATAACAGCAGCAAATGTTTTAACTGGTATGAGAGTGGCGACCAAACAAAAGGCCAGGGGGAAGCATTATCCATTAAACAAATGGTGGATTATATGAAAGCAAACTATACTATAGATACCACTAAAATTTTCGTTACCGGTTTATCCGCAGGAGGAGGCATGACAAGTATCATGCTGGCTGCATACCCTGAAATATTCAATAAGGGTGCAATTATGGCAGGCTTACCTTATAAGGCTGCGACATCCAGCTTGAATGCATACAGTGCAATGAATGGCAACGTTACTAAAACACCAGCACAGTGGGGGGATCTGGTGAGAAATCAAAACACATCCTATACAGGTGCATTTCCGGATGTCGCCATCTTCCATGGTTCTTCAGATGCGACAGTAAATATTACGAATGCAACTGAGCTTATTGACCAGTGGACGAATGTGAACAGTGCTGATCAAACAGCGGATGCAACCAATAGTTCTTTCCAGGGAAATACATCCGTTGAACAAAAAATTTATAACGATAATTTTAACAATCCTGTAGTTTATTCTTATAAAATTACTGGAATGGGACACGCTATATCATTAGACACCGGGTCTTGTCCAAGGCAAGGCGGTTCTACTGCTACTTATGCAATCGAAAAAAATTTCCATTCAACCTACTGGGCAGCAGATTTCTTTGGTATTGTAACTAATCCCTATTCAATAACCGGAGCAATACAGGTTACACAAAATGGCACCAACGTAACATACAGCGTAACAAATACCATTGGATCTAGCTACACCTGGTCTGTACCCACAGGAGCAAGTGTTATCAGCGGACAAGGCACAAATTCCATTGTTGTTAATTTTGGAGTAAGCAGTGGTTTAATTTCTGTACAAGAAACAACAATTGGAGGCTGTATCAACGATGCCGCTTCTCTTTACGTCACAGTGAGCTATACCGTAACAGTAGCACAAACCTCATCCATTGCATGTCACGGTTCAGCAACCGGAATGCTTTCTGTGACGGCAACAGGAGGCGCATCACCTTATTCGTATTCCTGGTCACCAAGCGGGGGAACAGCAGCTATTACCAGCGGACTGCCAGCCGGAATATATACCGTAACAGTTACAGACAATACATCAGTTGTTGTAACATCTACCAGTTTCACTGTTACTGAACCTTTCATTATTGCCGGAAGTCAGACAATAACACTTTGTGCCGGCCAAACAATAACAGTAGGCATTCACACTTATAATAGCAGCAATACTTACATAGATACTTTAACTGCATCAAATAACTGCGATAGTATATTAATCACATACTTAACAGTACATCCATTAAGTCCAGTAACTCTAAATATTACAGGCAATGATAGTTTATGTAATACTGATGGAGCCTTTGCTTTATCCGGGGGGAGTCCGGCAGGAGGAGTTTACAGCGGTGCAGCCATTAATTCCGGAAATTTTAATCCTGTTGCAGCAGGCGCAGGTTGGAATGTAGTTACTTATTCTGTTACTGATGGAAATGGCTGTACAAATGTTTCAAAAGACTCTTTGTTTGTAAATACATGTTTCAGCACGGGGATGTCAGATAATGACTTATCAAAAAGCAACAGTGTATATCCTAATCCGGCTGATGATGTAATTACGATTTCAACCAAAGGAAATGGCCCATTAAAAGTAAAATTATATAACTCAATGGGTGTATTAATTCTACTAAAAGAATTCAATGCAACAACGGCCAGATTAGACATTCACACATTTAAAAATGGGATTTATTTATTAAGTATAACAACAGAACAAGAATCATTTACACATAGAATTATAAAACAATAACTAAGATAGAAACGGAGTAGTAATAATCTTTTTGTACTTAACTAATCATTGATTTTTTTTCTGAATATCATGTATAGCAAAAAAAACAGTTTCAAATTTTCCGCAATTATTGCGCTTGCTTTTTTGTTTCATTGCCAGATTAGCATGGCTCAAGAAACTTATGAATTTAATAGGGCAGGAAGCGTATGCAATTTCGAATATATATGTTATGCACCCAATAATAATTATGAAGAGCGAAAGCGTCCGTTTATCATGATTCTTTGTGCTCCGGAACAAAGCCCGAAATCAGCTTTTGAGCAGGATACAATAAAAAAATCACCTCAGTTTTTTAATTACCTCTTTGTATATGTGCCCAATGCCGGTAAAACCACTGCTGAAAAAACAAACTGCCTTGAAGGTTTGAGTTCATTGTTAACCTTTGGTTATAAATACGGACGGTACAACTTGTTTCTCCAGGTAAATGACGAAACCATTACACAAACTGAAATAAACAACAGTACCCTATATTCTACGTTTAAAAGTGTAAGGTTAAAAACTACAAAAAGTGGCACAGTAGATCCTGTAAGTGTTAACAATATTGCTACAGATTTTCAGGAAACCATTGTAGCTGATAATTCTGAAGAGGATGCACCGGGCGGTACTTTTTATTATGAAGAGGTAGAAACCGGACAAGGTGCCAATGCTATGCAGGACACCAAAATGCAAAAAACATATTTTGGCCCACCGCATACATTTAATTATACACTTACAGGAATTATAAGAGATAAATCAACAGGTGAAGCTCTTCCTTTTGCAACCATACAGGTAAAAGGCAGTACAGTTGGAGCAACCAGTAATCTTGATGGCTATTTTACAATATTAAAAGTGCCGACAGATACAAGCACATTAACAGTGAATTACATAGGATATACCAAAACGGATGTTTTTCTTACTCCACAAAGTCCTAAAAAAAATCACATCATAGAAATTCTTCCTTCCTCGCAAACGTTGAAAACAGTTACGGTAACATCTTACAGGGAAGATGTAGTACTTGTGAACAAAACAGATGTAAGTACAATGAAAATGACACCTAAAAAATTAGAACAATTACCCAATGTAGGTGAAAGGGATATTATGCGTTCGTTTCAGTTAATGCCAGGTATTAGTGCATCTAATGAATCATCATCCGGTTTATATGTACGTGGGGGTACTCCTGATCAAAATTTAGTGTTGTATGATGGTTTTACAGTTTACCATGTTGACCATTTATATGGATTTTTCAGTGCATTTAATTCCAATGCCCTTAAAGATGTTACTCTTTACAAAGGCGGGTTTGAATCCAAATTTGGCGGACGGCTTTCAAGCGTAACAGAGATTACAGGAAAGGATGGAAATCAGAAAAAAATAAATATGGGCGCAGATCTTAGCTTACTAAGTATGAACGCTTTTGTGGAAATACCTATTGGCAATAAATTCTCTTCTGTTATTGCTTTCCGCAGATCATACAAAGGCCCTATCTACAATAAGATATTTGATAAGTTTAATAAAAGTGAAACGTCCACAACAACTGCTGCACCAAGCGGAGGCCCTGGTGGCGGTAGAATGCAGGCTGAAACCAAAGTGACCTCTTTTTTTTATGACCTTAACGGGAAATTTACATACCGTCCTAATGACAAAGACATTATCTCACTGAGTATATTCAATGGAACGGATAAGCTCGACAATAGCTCTTCAATAGATGCACCTTCATTTGGGGGCTCATCCACTTCAACTTTTAGTTCAAGTACAGTTGATTTAACAAAGTATGGAAACATCGGAAGCAGTTTAAAATATTCCCGTAAATGGGCTCCCAAACTATACGGGAATACGATATTCAGTTATTCCAACTATTACAGCGACAGGGAACGTTCGCAGGAAAGAACAATGACAAACTCAAGCGGTGAAACCACTACAAACAAAAATGGAATCACAGAAAGCAACAATTTAAAGGATTACAGTCTAAAATCCGATTATCAATGGGACATATTTAATTTCAGCCAGCTTCAATTCGGAGGATTTGCAACCTATTATGATATCAAGTATAACTACACGCAAAATGATACGACCAGTGTTCTTGCAAGGCACAATCAATCTACGTTAAGAGGAGGGTATCTTCAAAGCAGGATAAAATTTTTGAATGACAGGGTACAATTCCTGCCTGGGGTAAGGGCCAGTTATTTTGAAACAACGCGTGAAATGTATTATGAGCCCCGTGCATCACTTTCCATTAACATTACAGATAAATTCACTTTGAAAGGTGCCACCGGAAAATATTACCAGTTTGCCAACCGGGTAACACGTGAGGATATTTTATCAGGCAGTAAGGATTTTTGGGTGCTGTCAGATGGTAAGTCAATTCCCGTTAGTTCAGCTATTCATTATATAGCAGGGATATCTTATGAATCAAGCGGCTACCTTTTTAGTGCGGAAGGATATTATAAAAAAATTGAAGGTCTTACAGAATACTCGCTTCGCATCAATTCCAGTCCATTTGGAGTAGATTACGATGAAAACTTTTTTAACGGATATGGTTATTCAAGAGGTATAGAATTTCTTGCACAACGCAAAGGCGGAAATCTGAACGGATGGATAAGTTATACCTTGGGTGAAGCACGTAACCATTTTGATGTTTATTCAGATACCTACTATCCGGCTAACCAAGATGTAACGCATGAATTTAAAGCGGTTGCGCTTTACAAATACAAACGCTGGGATTTTTCAGCCACCTGGATTTACGCCACAGGACGGCCTTATACAGCACCATCAGGAGCATACAGCATTACACTTTTGGATGATTCAAATCAGGAGTTCTTTACCGTTACCTCAAAAAACGGCTTGCGATTACCGGATTACCACCGTTGCGACATTGCTGCCAACTATAAACTTTTAAGAGGTGATAAAGGAGATAAAAAACGCAGAGAAATCGGATATATTGGTTTTTCCATATTCAACCTTTATAACCGCAAGAATGTTTGGTACAAACAATATAGCATTGAAGACGGAGGGATTATTGAAACCAATATCAATTATTTGGGGATTACACCAAATATCACTCTTTCCTTAAAATTAAGGTAATATATGAATAACAGAATATTGATTTTAATGTTAATTGATAAATCTGCAAACGCATTTGGAGAGTTAATTGGATTGACAAAAGACACAAAATTAAAAACTGTTTTGACGATTATTCAGGATACTATTCAATCGACTTGGGGAATCAATTCAATTCAAATGACCTCAAAGGAGCTCATAGATAGTATAGTAGATAAAAAAATTGACATTGACGAAACACATTTATTAGCTAGTCTTTTATGGGTACAAGCGGAAACATTATCACAACTGAAGCAACCAGTTGCAAGCCTAAGCGCCTATGAAAACACGTTACAACTTATTCAATGGCTGGCATTAAATGTTGTTCAAGAAAAAAATTTTCAAAAAAATATTACCGAGCTTAAAATAATTATTAAAACATTGAAACGTACCAGTAAGCTCGATGATGAATACAGAGAACTTATAAAAAAAAATATTCTTAAAAATTCATATTTAAGCAATTGACTTTGATTATCCAATTTTTAAATAAAATGAAAAAAACAACGGCACTAACTTTATCAATTCTCTCGCTATTTGTAATAGCAGGGTGCGAAAAAGAGGAAGCATCTGAATTTACCGATTCCCCAATAATTGAATCCTACCTGGAACCTGGTAATTATCTCAATGTAAAAATCAGCAGACAAATTCCATTTACTTCCGATGTAAACTACTCATCGGATGATATTAATAATCTTGCTATTAATGTAGTTTATAACAATGGCTCTCATACTTTAACTTCTTTGGGTAACGGACTGTATGTGGATAGTTCTTTAATTGTTACCGAAGGGGTGCAATACGATATAAGCTTTGTTTATAATGAGAAAAATGTTAAAGCGTACACAAAAATTCCATCCAAACCACAAAATTATACTCAGTCTGTTACACAAATTTCAATTGAGCGCATGGATGGTACTTTCGGGCCTCCTACCGGAACAATGCCTGATCCCGTTGAGCTTGCATGGGATAATACCGATGGCTCCTATTATATTGTAGTGATTGATAACATAGAAACCACGTTAGACCCAATCCGTGATTTTGGTGATAATGCACCTCCGGGGAACCGGTTCCGGAAATCACCAACTGCTGTGCCTTCTACCGAGATACGGGCAATGGAATTTCAGTATTATGGTACTCATCGCATCGTGTTGTACCATGTATTACCTGATTACGCCTCTCTTTATGATGATAACAGCACCAGCTCGCAAAATCTAACAAACCCTTCAACGAGTATTGTTAATGGTTATGGCATATTCACCGGATTAAATTCAGATACATTATTTATTGAGGTAAAAGAACTCTAGATGAATAGTACTCATTTTGAAATAGGAAGGATAATGGCAACAGCAAGGAGAAAGAAATTGAATTCAGTTTTACTTATTGATGACAACGAAATAGACTGCTTTATAAATAGAAAAATTTTGGAAAGTGTTGATGTGACCGATATCCTGGTGTTTGAAAGTACGATAACTGCACTTGAATATCTGACACAAACCAAAAAAATTCCAGAACTTATTTTGCTTGATATTAATATTCCATCCATGGACGGCTTTAAGTTTATTGATGAATTCAGAAAATTGAAAATTGCACAACATTCTACTGACATACTTATTCTTTCTGCATTCATAAGTCCGGACATTGAGAGAATAAAAGAAAAATGTTCTGGTTTCATAGAGAAACCATTAACAAAGAAAAAATTATTTGCAGAACTTGATCATGTATAACAACAAATAAATGCCAAGTATAAAAAGAATATTCCTTGTATTTATCATACAATCTTATTGTATGTTGGGTAGTTATGCCCAACAAAAAAGCAGCTATTTAGAATTGGGCAAATATGAATTAAGAAAGGGCCATTATACAAAAGCAATTGAATATTTTAACTTGACAATTGAACAGAGGACTCAGGCTTTTGATGGCTATTTTTTCAGAGCCATTGCAAAAGAAGAACTCGATGACTATATAGGAGCAGAAAAGGATTATAGTGAATCAATTACTATCTATTCCGATTGGCCAGATGTATATATTTCACGGGCACTTGTAAGAGATAAACTGTTCAATTACAAAGGTGCGCTCCAGGATTACGAAAAAGCCATTCTGATTGACTCTACAAATTCGGTAATCTATTTTAACCGTGCTATTACCTTCCTTTCCCTTGGGAAGTATCAGGAGGCTCTGGATGATTGCAATCGTTCAGAACGTTTAAAAAATAATAACATTAACCTATATACGTTGAGGGGCATTGCAAAAGCAGGATTAATTCAGTATGATAAAGCCATTGAGGATTATAACCGTGTAATCAATAAGAATCAGGATAATATGTTTGCCTACATGCAACGGGCAAAAGCCTGGATTGCTTTATCTAAAAAAGATTCGGCTCAATATGATTTCAATTATATTTTAAAACACGATTCCGTAAATACAGAAGCGTTACTTAATATAGCATTGTTAAAAATTGATGACCTGAAATATATAGAAGCATTAAAAGATTTAAACACGGTGATTAGATTATCCAGAGATAATGCATCAGCCTATTTCAACCGCGCGCTTTTAAAGGGTAATTTAAAAGATTATCAAGGTGCATTGAATGATTTTGACAAAGTGCTTGAGCTACACCCTCAGAACATCCTTGTCTATTACAATAGAGCAGGTCTAAAATATAGCCATCGTGACTTGCAAGGTGCACTTCAGGATTATAACAAAGTGATCACATTATTCCCCAATTTCTCAGACGCTTATTATAATCGCTCATTGGTGAAAAAGGAACTGAATAAAACGGAAGATTCAAAACAAGATTATGATAAATCTATTCAGATCCGTGCCTATTACAACACCTTGAGTGATAGTGCAAAGTTTGAAGAGGGAGCCAAGCTACTGAAATTCACATCATTCATGTCAGGTTCTGAAAGTCAAAGAAATCTGAAAGAGAAAGTTCAGTTTACGAATACAGATATTCAGCCAAAATCTATTTTTTGCGTAACCTTATTACCGCCTCAAAAAAAATTTCGGTTATATATAGTCCCATCAAATAAAAAAAACGAAGATAGTGTGATCACCCTTGCGAATACTTCAATGGACAGTATAGATGCGAAAATCATTGTTGAAAAGATAAGTGCTTTAAACCTTATCATCGAAAAAGACAGTTCAAATGCCTTAAACTATTTTAACCGTGCAATACTTCACAGTACTATAAAAAAATACAATCAATCTATTTCCGATTTTAATAAGTCTATTCTCCTGGATTCTACTAACGCAGTAATTTGGTTCAGCAGAGCAAACACCAGATATAAGTTGTTGGAACTGTTGCATTCGTTTGATGAGGAAACAGCCTATAACACAAATGGGAGTATCCCGGAAGATTATCAACAACGGGTATACCTTGACCATACTTATGAAATGATTCTGAATGATTATTCCAGGGCATTGCAACTGAATCCTGATTTTACTTATGCCTGGTTTAATATGGCGACTACAAAAATAAAAACAGACGATTATAAGGGTGCCGTAAATGATTATACAGAAGCGCTATCCTGTGATTCGACACTTTCTGATGTTTATTACAACCGGGGATTACTGCTCATTATTTTAAATGATAATACTAATGCTTGTAGTAACCTAAGCAAAGCGGGTGAATTGGGAATCATTGAATCGTACAATGTGATGAAACGATTTTGTTATCAATAAATGGTAGCTATTAGAAAAATAAATAAATAAATAACGAATTAATATTTGTGATTATATGTTGAAGTAAAACAACAATAAGAGCTAAGCCGGAGAGGGAGTTTTGTTCATTTAATTGGTTAATACATAAATGAGCACCATTACTTCTTCCCGGCTTAACAAAATTTATTATTATAAAATGAAGTGTCATGAAAAAATTGAGATGTTTGGTTGTAGACAATGAGCCCGCTTACCTTAAACTTATTGGGGATTATATAAAAATAACATCCTTTTTAGAATTAAAAGGTAAATGTGCAAATACTTCGGAGGCGATACAGATGATAGCTGACCATAAGATCGACATAGTATTTTTGAACATTCAAATGCCGGATTTAAACAATAAAGACTTTTCAAAGATTCTAAAGGAAGGGCCACGCATAATTTTGACTACATCTATTCCTCAATATGCTTTTATAGGTTTCAGGGTAAATGCATTGGATTGCTTAATTAAACCAATTGTGTATCAAAAGTTTTTAAAAGCAGCCACCAAGGCATCATAATAATTTCTTCGAAAAAACAGGAAGCTAAATTCAAATCCATCAAGTTAAATAGAAAAACCAAAATATATTTTTGTTAGTTTATTAAAATAATCCAATGCTAAAAAAATTCAAGAAAAGATTAATTGTAGGAATTGGATTAACAATCCTGTCTTCCTGTACACATTATATATACATCTATAAAAGTCAGTGGTCAATAAATAAAATAACTGTGGACGGAAAGCTTACAGAGTGGCAACTCCCTCTGAAATTTTATGATGACAAAAGTAAATTACAATATGCAATAGCGAATGACAATGAAAATCTGTATTTGTGTATTCGTGCAACGGACGAGCAAACACAAATGAAAATGTTTGCAGCTGGTATGCAGGTTTTAATTGACACTTCCGAAAATTCAGATAAGTCTGGGATACTTCCAAGTATCCTGTTCCCACAAGGTAAGCAAAGAGGTAGCGAAGGCCACATGAAAGAAACAATGATGGAAGAGAAGCCGGATATGAACACTTTTAAAAACAGGCGTAGTCTTGAACTCAACAGTTTGGAACTGGCAGGCTTTAACCCTCATATTAATGATGGAATTTATCCCTTGCAAAACGATTATGGAATCTCCGCAAGCATTGTTACCGACAGCAATAAAATTTTGAGTTATGAGGCTGTTATTCCTTTTAAAACCTTTTACAAAAACTCACTTTCACTTGCCGACAGCTCAAAAATAATAAGTGTAACTATTGTTCTGAACGGGCTTTCTATCCCAGGTGGAGGGATGCATGGCGGCCCACCACCTGGAGGCAGAGGGATGAACGGTGGCAGCCCGGGCGGTATGGGTGGCGGCAGTATGAGTGGTGGCGGTAACATGGGTGACGAAGGAATGGGAAGTATACCTGGGAACGCAAATGGACAAATGAATCCGGGAATGGATGGACAGGCTCCTGCCTATTCTCCCAGCAATGGCGGTATGTCAAGGGAATACTTGTCAGAAAAAAATACAATTAAAACACAATTTCAGTTCGCTTTAAAAAGATGAATAGGATAAAACAATTTGGGATGAAGTTTATAGTAGTGATTGCCTGTTTAATGTTCTGCATTCAAACCTATGCTCAAACACGAAATGTAATGGGTGTTATCAAAGACACCAAAACCGGGCTGCCGGTTCAATTTTCCAGCGTGGCAATACATCGGGCAACTGACTCTGTACTTGTTGGAGGCAGGGTATGTGACGAAAACGGAAGCTTTAATATAGAATTGTCAGAAGAAGGTACGTATTATCTTAAAATTTCATTCATGGGATATGAAACATTAAAAACAGCAGCGTTTTCAATCAGTGCAAATGAATTTCAAAAAAAATTTGGAACCGTACTTTTAAAACCTTCTATTACCTCTTTAAAGACAGTAACAATTGAAACGCAACAAATTCGGGTAGAACAGAAAGGTGATACCACGCAATTTAATGCCAATGCTTACAAAACCAATCCTGATGCGACTGCCGAAGATTTAATAAGAAAAATGCCAGGTGTAACTTCAGATGGAACTGCGGTAAAAGTAAATGGTGAAGAAGTGAAAAAAGTGTTAGTGGACGGCAAGCCTTTCTTTGGTGATGACCCGGCTGCGTCTTTAAAAAATTTTCCGGCAGATATAATTGATAAAGTTCAGGTATTTGATAAATCAAGTGACCAGGCACAGTTTACAGGCTTTAAAGACGGCAATGAAGAAAAAACAATTAACCTGATTACGAAGTCAGGTAAAAATGCAGGACAGTTCGGTAAAGTATATGGAGGATATGGAACAGATAACAGGTATAATGGAGGTCTTACGTTTAACAGCTTTAATGGTGCAAGAAGAATATCGGTTATCGGGATGGCTAATAACATCAACCAGCAAAATTTTAACATATCCGATATTATGGGCGTGATGAGTAATTCAGGAGTAAAAAACGGAGGAATGGGCGGAGGGCCCGGTGGCCCTGAAAACTCAGGAGCTGCCAATTTTTATTCAGGACAACAAAGCGGGATAACCGGTACAACAGCATTAGGAATAAATTACGTTGATAGCTGGAGTAAAAAAACAAATGTATCAGGTGGTTATTTTTTTAATCAAACCAACAACACAAATACATCAACCAGTGTTAGAAATTATTTTACGGATAATAAACTAATTTACAATCAGAGCAATACGTCCAAAACTGATAACCTGAATCATAAGATTAATTTAAAATTCGAATATGCTATTGATTCCAGTAATTCATTAATAATAACACCACGTTTAACAATACAGAAAAATAACAACAGCAGTATTCTTACCGGCAACACAAAACTGCCCGAAGACACCAATTTTATAAATCAGACAGGTAATACTACATCCGCCAGCAATGCGGGATACAATTTCCTGAACGACATTTTATTGCAACACAAGTTTCACAAAAAAGGCCGTACAGTATCTGCAAATATAAATACACAAATTAATGACCGTGATGGTTACGGAGATTATTATTCGTCAAGTATTTACAACGATACGTTTACTGGCAGCACTATTATTAATCAGCATTACACTTCTAATATCAATGGAACTGTTATAGGAGGTAACCTTTCCTACACAGAACCTGTTGGAACAAAAGGGCAAATCCAATTGGCGTATCGCCCGGAATACACACAAAATGTTGCTGGGAAAATAACTAAAAATAGGGACAGCAATGGCGAATATACCCTCCTTGATTCTTCCCTTTCGAATGAATATACCACCTCCTATACTATTCAGCGTGGTGGCATAAATTACCTGATAAACAATAAAAAAATTAATCTTAACATAGGAACTGACATACAGCAGTCTATACTAAACAGTAAGCAAATCTATCCGGCCGATTACAAACTGGAAAGAACATCTGTAAATATATTACCTTCTGCCATTCTAAATTATAAATTCAGCAAATCAAAAAATCTGAACATAACTTTTCGTTCGTCTACTAAATCTCCATCTGTAAACCAGCTTCAAAATGTACTTGATGTTTCTAATCCTTTGCTGGTAAAAACCGGGAATGTTGATTTGAAGCAGACTTATGAAAATAATCTAAGGATTCGTTTAGGATTAATGAATCCCGAAAAAGCACGCAACTTCTTTGTTTTCCTGATGGCCAATCAAACCAATGATTACATCAGTAATGCTACTTACCTTATAAATACTGACACTCTATTGCAGGGTTACACCATCAGCAAGGGTAGTCAGTTAACAACCCCCTTAAATCTTAACGGATACTATAGTATCAGGAGTTTTGGAGTGTACAGCTTTCCTTTAAGGGCTATCAAAAGCAACTTTAATTTCAATGCGGGCTATACCTATACGCATACTCCTGCTTTAATAAATGACGAGATAAATTATTCCGGGAACCATGCGATGAACAGTGGAATATATTTGAGTAGCAACATCAGTCAGTCGCTTGATTTTTCAATCGCTTACAGTGGCAGCTATAATACTGTTAGAAATAGTTTACAGGTGCAGTCGGATAATTCTTATTTCAACCACACAGCCACATTAAAAGTAAATTATATTTTATTGAAAAAAGTAGTATTCAATACTGACATAAATCAAACCTATTATTCCGGTTTAACGAAAAGCTATAACCAAAATTTTATATTGTGGAATGCTTATATCGGTTATAAATTCCTGAAAAATCAGGCTTTGGAAGCAAAAGTATCGGTGTATGATATTATGAATCAAAACAAAAGCATTAGCCGAACGATTACCGAAACCTATACGGAAGATAGTAATACACAGGTATTGAAAAGATATTTGATGTTTACGTTAACCTACACGTTCAAGCATTTTAAAACGGGGTCTTCTGCTCCTGCTGAACAAAATGATTTTCCAAAAGGATTGCCGCCTCCGGGAACAATGCCACCTCCGGGTGGAATCCCTCCACCGGGTAATTGATAAACAGCAAACAGCTTAAAAATAAATTGTATGAGAAAAACACCAATTAGGAATAAATGTAGAATAGTAACAATAAGTTTACTACTAATACAAAGCATTTTATTAACGGCACAAACTACCGTTAACAAAACTCAATATACCATCAGTGGATATGTAAAAGATGCTAAAACTGGCGAAGAGCTTATTGGGGCAACAATTGTGATAAAAGAACTTGCAGCTACAGGAACCAGTACAAATGCGTATGGTTTCTATTCAATTACAATTCAGGAAGGAAATTACACTGTTTCATCACAATTCCTAGGCTATGATTCAAAAGCAACACCTGTTGCATTAACCCAAAATACAAAACTCGACTTTATTTTATCCGAAGCACAGCATAACCTTGACGAAGTTGTTGTTACCGAAGAAAAAAAGAACGAAAATATAACCAAGAATCAAATGGGAGTTGAAAAACTGGATATCCAGCAAATAAAAAATATCCCTGTATTATTCGGAGAAAAAGATGTGTTAAAAACACTTCAGTTATTGCCGGGTGTAAAAACAGCAGGCGAAGGTAACAGTGGTTTTTATGTGCGTGGAGGGGGGGCCGATCAGAATTTAATTTTACTCGATGAAGCTACCGTTTATAACGCTTCACATTTACTTGGTTTTTTCTCCGTTTTTAATTCTGATGCTATTAAGGATGTAACACTTTACAAAGGTACTCAACCGGCTGATTATGGTGGGCGTTTATCTTCTGTGCTGGATATTAAAATGAAGGATGGGAATGATAAGAAATTCGGAGTAAGCGGAGGGATTGGATTGATTTCATCCCGCCTAAACATCGAAGGTCCGATTGTAAAAGATAAAGGTTCGTTTATCATTTCGGCAAGACGAACCTATGCCGATATGTTTTTGAAATTATCCAGAGACAGTGCGACAAGACAAGCCAAATTATTTTTTTATGATGTTAATGCAAAAGCTAATTACAGAATCAATGATAAAAACAGGATCTTTTTATCCGGTTACTTTGGAAAAGACGTGCTTGGTTTTGGAAACAGCTTTGGTATCAATTGGGGGAATGCTACGGGAACAGTAAGGTGGAATCACCTGTTCAGTGAAAAATTATTTTCCAATACATCAGTCATTTTTACTAATTACGATTATAAGATCAGTGTTAATTCCGGTGGTACTGAAATAGATATTATCTCAAGGATACAGGACTATGGGCTAAAACAAGATTTTCAATACTTTGCCAATGTCCGCAACAAATTAAAATTCGGATTTAATTCTACTTATCATAAAATTATTCCGGGCACTATTACAGTCAAAAGCGACAGTCCGATAGGTGATCTGGGACTTCCTAATAAGTACGCATTAGAAAACTCGATATATGGCTCACATGAAATAAAAGTAACTGACAAATTCAATTTTGAATATGGGCTGAGAATATCTTCCTTTAGTTTGCTTGGGCCTGGCAGCTTCAATACATACGATACAAACGGTGAAATAAGTACTACCACAACTTACACTTCAGGCCAGTTTGTAAAAACATATATAAACCCGCAACCCCGCATCAGCTCAAGTTTTATACTGAGTGAAAAAAGTTCTCTGAAAGCTTCGTATGACCGGAACGCACAGAATCTGCATTTACTTTCCAACTCAACGTCAGGTAATCCCACCGACCTGTGGATTCCCAGCAGCAATAATGTAAAACCTGAACTATGCGATCAGGTTTCATTAGGGTATTTCAGAAATTTTAAAGAAAACATGTTTGAATTTTCATCAGAAATTTATTACAAAAACATGCAGAATCAAATTGATTACAAAAACTTTGCGCAGCTTAATTTCAATGAAAATGTGGAATCCCAATTGCTCTTTGGAAAAGGAAGGGCGTATGGTATTGAATTTTTTATAAAGAAAAAACTGGGCCGCTTTAATGGCTGGATAGGATATACCCTTTCAAGAACAGAAAAAAAGATTGAGGGTATCAATAACGGTACCTGGTATGCCGCAAAACAGGACAGGACACACGATATTTCCATTGTTGGAATATATGAACTAACAAAAAAATGGACGCTATCCGCCACGTGGATATATTATACCGGCAATGCAGTAACGTTTCCGACTGGAAAATACGAAGTTGGGGGACAGGTTCAATTTTATTATACAGAACGTAACGGATACCGTATGCCAACCTATCATCGTTTGGATATTGGGGCAACTTATCAGGCTAAAAAAACAGAAAAATTTGAATCGAGCTGGAATTTCTCTGTTTACAATGCGTATGGTCGTGAGAATGCCTACACAATTACCTTTCAGGAAGATCCGAACGATCCAACAAAAACGCAGGCTGTTCAAACAACATTATTCCGCTTTGTTCCATCCATCACTTACAATTTTAAATTTTAATAATATGAACTATAGAAGCAGAGTACTATGCTGTATATCACTTGCAATGGCTGTATTACCGTCCTGTCAAAAAGTAATTGAATTAGACCTGAATTCAACAGATCCGGTAATAGTGATAGAAGCAAACGTTTCTAATTTGCCTGGGCCATATTCCGTTGAACTGCACAAAACAGTGAATTTTAGCGATGCTAATATTTTTCCGCCTTGTACAGGTGCTGCAGTAACAATAAATGACAATGCAGGTAATTCGGAACTACTTACAGAGACAACTCCCGGAACATACACAACTGCTTCGCTTCAGGGTATTGTGGGCAGAATATATACCATTTCAGTAACTGCCGATGGAAAAAACTATCAGGGCGTTTCAAATTTGCCTGCTCCGGTAACTATTGATACACTGATTGTAAGCACTTCAACCGGGTTTGGCCCTGGTGGTGGTGGAATGGGAGGAAATGATTCTGTAAAATCTATTAGTGTTCACTTTACAGATCCAATCGGAATCACTAACTATTATCGTTTGGTAGAAATAGTAAATGGTGTTCGTGTGAATACGTTTTCTATTACATCAGACTTATACCAGGATGGGTTTTCAATGGAAGAAACAATAAGAGGAGGTTCGGACTTTGAGCTCAACACCGGGGATGTAGTTACTATACAGTTACAAAGTATTGATAAAAATGTTTACGAATATTTCAGAACATTTAATGAAACAAGCGGTGGCGGTGGTTTTACTTCAGCTTCACCGGCTAATCCTACTTCTAATATAAGCAATGGGGCTTTAGGATATTTTAATGCGTATTCGGTTACGTCAAAGACTATTGTAATACAATAATTTATTTGAGGAAAAAACAAAAGCAATATTGAGCTAATTTATGAATTCAACCAAATTTTTTTTACTCCTATTAATTCTAGCAGGTCATTTTGTTATGGCTCAATCTGCTAATTTAACAGATACCATTGAAGTTGCCCGAAAATTAGGATATGAAAAAAAATATTCGGACGCAATTAGTCTATTGTCTGCTTATGAAATAAAATATCCTACTGAAATTAATTCAGTTCGTTTACATGCACAAATACTCTATTGGATGAAAGAATATAAAGCAGTTGCTGAATTGTGCGAAACGTATTTAAAAAACAATCCAAAACAACAGTATTTAAAATTAGACTATGGCAGAATATTGTTTGAATTAAAAGAATACGATAAAGCAAAAACAATTCTAAATGATTATTTAAAAACAGATATTACGAATGTAGAAGCTAAAAATATGCTAGGCACTATTGCCTATTGGCAAGGACAGCCTAAAATCGCTACCTACTATTTTAAAGATGTATTGCATCAATATCCTTCTAACGAATGGGCATTAAGATTAATGAAAGAAATAAATCGGGCGACTGCACCTTATATTCAACTAAATTCTGCATACACAGAAGATACACAGCCAATGAGTTTTATTAACTCGAGAGTAGAATCAGGTTGGTATCGTTCTTCATTATTGTTCCCTAAAATAAGTTTACAGCAGCAGCATTTTAATGCGGAAGGTGAAACAAAAAATTCTCTTTTATTTCAAGTTGGAAATACATTCTCTTTTTCAAAAATAAAAACAGATATTATTCTATCAGCAGGATTATTTAAAAATCCTGTAGACAATAAGATACAAGCAATTGGAAGTGTTGGAATTAATAAGAAATTATTTAATTCCATATCTCTGTCAGCAATGGCAAGTCGCATACCTTATCTGAATACTATAAGCAGTTTAAAAAATAATGTAATGCAAAATAATGTA
>JAZKBX010000315.1:0-18797 GCA_040388455.1 Bacteroidota bacterium | reverse complement strand
GGATAAATATACAATTGATGGTGCTTTAATATCTCTTCATAATTTTTCCATTTATGAAAATTTTCCAGGTTATCAGCTCCCATTATCAGCACAAATTCGTGTTGAGGATATTTTTCTTTCAGGTAGGTTAAGGTAACAATGGTATAAGATGGCTGGGGAAGGTTAAACTCAATATTGCTTGCTTTTAATTTTATGTTATCTCCGATGGCAAGATCTACCATTTGCAAACGTTGCTTTTCATCAAGAAGTGTGCTTTTCTTTTTTAGTGGATTATGAGGCGAAACAACAAACCAAATACGCTCCAAATCAGTATATTCAAGCATATAATTAGCAAGCACCAAATGCCCTGTATGGACGGGGTTGAACGAACCGAAAAACAAACCTACTTTCATACTATTTAGATATTAGATATTAGATTTGAGGTGTGAGATATTTTATTCTTCAAACTGAAAACCATTCTCAATTTTCAATACTTATATCTCAAATCAATCTATTTGATCCACATAAAAAGATTAGGATTGTTTTCATATTGTTCCATATCCTTCGCATTTAAAATCACTAAAAAATCAATTAAAGGAAGCAGCCCAAAACATCCGCCAAACGTGGCAACATATACGATCGGGATCCATGGTTTAGTGCCTAGCATAACGCGGTGAGCCCCTACAAATCCAAAAGGGAAAGGGAAGGCAAAAAAAGCACAAACCCGTTTCTTCTGTTTCAGATCATCTGTGGGCAATGAAGATGAAAGTGCAACTTCTTTTTGGTTTAATTGAAGTACTAAAGTATCTGTTGAGATTGAATTTAGAATAGAATCTGCACGTTGAATTTCCAATTCGCCTATTGAAACACTATCCTCTTCGAAAGATAGGCATGATGAACTTGCTGAAGCTGTAGAAAAAGCAACAAACATGAGCACTAAAAGGGATATGGAAACAATGGTTTTGTTCATAGGTGAAAAAACAAAAGAGGATGAGTTACCCCAGCCTCTTTTATTTTGATCTTGAATTATCATTAATAACTTATTTCGCTTCTTTTAACAATTTGGCCATTTCGTTTTTATATAATTTCGTTACTTCAGCCCAGTTAATTACATTCCAAAAAGCTGCAATGTAATCAGGACGTCTGTTCTGATAATTTAAATAATACGCATGTTCCCAAACATCAATTCCTAAAACCGGTGTTCCTTTTACTTCAGCAACATCCATCAAAGGGTTATCCTGATTTGGAGTTGAACTGATAACCAATTTACCGTCTTTTACAATTAACCATGCCCAGCCTGAACCGAAACGAGTGGTGCCGGCAGTAGCAAATAGTTTTTTAAATTCATCGAAAGAACCAAAAGCTTTATCAATAGCAGAAGCTAGATCACCGGAAGGCTGACCACCTGCATTTGGTGCCATAAGTGTCCAGAATAATGAATGATTATAGTGTCCGCCACCATTATTACGAACAGCAACAGGGTATTTAGAAATGTTTTTACAGATTTCTTCAATACTTAATTTTTCGGCATCGGTGCCTGCAATTGCATTGTTTAAATTTGTAACATACGCCTGATGATGCTTAGTGTGGTGTATTTCCATTGTACGGGCATCGATATGTGGTTCTAATGCATTATATGCATACGGTAACTTTGGTAATTCAAAAGCCATGTTTTGCTGAGTTTTAAGGTTAAACTTTTTGTTTTAATTGCCATCAAAGGTACAACATTTTGGATTGTTGACTGTAAAAACGACTTGATAAAGATCACCGGCTTCAAATAAAAAAAAATCTCAACACTCGGTTAGGTTTGCCCTGTTCGGAAATTCAGATTGAAAAAGCCAGCATATTTCAATGAAATCAATAGCTATGGAGGTATTTAGAAAACAGTATTGCCTCCTTTTTGTTATGTAAACCACTGTTTTTTATGCACTTAACGCTACCTAAATAAATAAAATTCATCATAAATTCAAAATCAGTGACGGAAGTAATTGATTTTATTATTACCTTTGTGCTCAGATACAAACATAAATTTAAACAAAACAAACAAAAATGAAAAAATTATTTACTTTATTATTTGTTGCGGTTGCAATGAGTATTGTTGCTTGCGGACCAAGCGCTGAAGAAAAAACTAAAATGGAAGCTGAAGCAAAAGCAAAAATGGATTCTTTATTTAACGCTGCAAGTCAATCTATGACTACTGCTTTAGATTCAGCTGCTCCAGTTGCTCCTGCAGAACCAGTTGCTCCAGCAGCTCCAGCTGAAGAAGCACACCACTAATTCTATTTTAAAGCACAAAAAAAAGCATTCTTCAACAAGAATGCTTTTTTTTTGTGCTGTTTTTTTCTATTTCATCAATTCAATTGCCTTTTTAAGAACATTATCCTTACTTTGAATTACAGGGTAATAACCTTCGCTACTCCATATATTCCGGGCGATCAGGGCTTTTAATTGTGTTTTTATTATTTCCTCAGAAGCCTGAACTTGTTTAACATTTGCCGCAATTTTGTTCTTTTTTGCATAGGCCACAAACTCAGCAAATACAGCTGGTGTTATAACAAATGAAGTGTTGAAATTTTGAAAGGTTTTATATTCATTCAGCTTTTTTCGTTCCTTATCGGCATAACCAAAAGAAAAATCATTTACAAGGCCACTGTACAATACTTCTGTTAAAAACCTTGAACGGCCAACCGTATCGAGCGCAACAAACACATCTGGAGTAACACCACCACAGCCATAAACAACTTTACCTCCCGGAGTTATAAATTTTAATGAATCCGCGATCTTCATGCTGTCGGCATTTTCAAGCTCTCCGTTTTGGTAACGATTGTATTCTTCATTGTAATAAGCCTCTGTGCCTTCGGTATATGGTTTTTGGATGCAACGCCCGGTTGGTGTATAATAGCGTGCAATGGTTAACCGGATTGCTGATCCATCACTGAATTCACTTTGCTCCTGAACAAGGCCTTTTCCAAAGGATCTTCTGCCAACAATTGTTCCCCTGTCGTTATCCTGAACAGCGCCTGCTAAGATCTCACTTGCCGATGCAGAGCCATCATCAATTAATATGGTTAATTTTCCATTTTCAAAATTCCCTTTGTCGGTTGCTTTGTAACCTTTACGCGGACGAGCTTTGCCTTGGGTATAAACGATCTCCTTGCCTTCACTTAAAAATTCATCGGCAATATCCACTGCCGTATTTAAATAGCCGCCACCGTTTCCACGCAAATCAACAATGAGTTGTTGCATCCCGTGTTTTTTTAATTTATCAAATGCTTTAAGGAATTCATCATACGTGGTTGCTGCAAAACGACTGATCTTAATATATCCTGTTTTAGGACTAACCATATAGGCTACATCAATGCTGAATATTGGAATGGTACCGCGTGTGATTGTAAAATCAAGCAATTGTGATGTTCCTCCACGCTTAATAGCAACTTTTACTTTTGTTTTGCTTTTTCCTTTAAGTTTATCCAGAACATCTTTGTTGGTGATTTTTATCCCTGCAACCTTTTTGCCTTCTACTTTAACTATTTTATCTCCGGCATGTATGCCCACTTTTTCAGCAGGACCTCCCGGAATAGCGGCAATTACACATATTGTATCTTCCACAATGTTAAATTCAATACCTATTCCTTCAAAATTTCCTTTGAGGGGTTCGTTATTGGCTTGCAATTCATCGGCAGAAATATAACTGGAGTGCGGATCAAGATTTTGAAGCATTGATACGATCGTTTTTTCAACTAATTGTTCATTATTTACAGTATCAACATATTCCTGTTGAATGTAGTGTAATATTTCTTCTATTTTATTATACTTGTTGTTAGGATCAACCGAAATAGTTCCAAGATTATTATTAAGGTGAAAAGTAGTTCCAATAAAAATTCCAAGAATTAAAACAAGAGCAAATATTATAGGAAGGTAAACATAAAATTTAGGGCGATTCATTATTTTTCTAGGCAATTATACAATTAATCAATAGGTAATTTACTTATACAAATATAAGTATTTGAATACAATTTTACAATTACCTGTTGGTGCAGCAGCGTTTAATTAAGCCATTTTTTGTTAAAATTATGTATTAAACAATAATCAACATTGCCTGGTGTTGAATTGTCTGCTACAAATTTGTAAACCGAAAAAATTGCCTATTGTTTTTTAATGTACCTCACCACTTCTACTCCAAATTTTTGGAGGAAATCAACACCTTCATCACTTTGTAAGCCTTTAAAATCGGCATAGGAGTTTAGGTAATATACTTTTTTAATTCCAATGGTAAATATAACCCTGGCACAGGATATACAGGGCGAAAGTGTCACATACAAGGTAGAACCTTCAATAGAGATATTACTTTTTGCGGCATATAAAATGGCATTTTGTTCTGCATGCAAAGCTAAAGAGCAGCTGCCTTTACTATCCCTTGGGCACCCCACATCCGGCCATACTTCATCACAATTATGGGTGCCTGCCGGAGGGCCATTATAACCTAATGAAATGATTCGTGTATCTTTTGTAAGAACAGCACCCACTTTTGCCTTTACACAATGCGAGCGCATGGCAAGGTTTTCGGCCAATTCCATATAAATTTCATCAAAACTTGGTTTAGCCATTTATTCAATAATTTTTAAGAGATAAAATACAAATTTACGAAGAATCCTTCATAGTACTGAGATATGAGAGGTAAGATATTAGCCAAAGAAATCAAATATGCACATCACCAATACAAATCAACTTTAAGTCTCAAATCTCTTATCTCAAATCTGGTTTCTATTTAATTAAGCTTAATCCATCCATTGCAGATTGACTGTAAGGTGATAACAACAGAGCGCTTTTAAATAAAATTTTTGCTTCTTTATTTTTTCCCAATTGAAAGTTTGCCCAGGCATACATTAATAGTGCATCGTATCCAAAGGGATAAAGGTTTACCACTTTTTCAAAATAATTATAAGCCGATTTAAAATCTTTTCTGTCGTAAAAAATTAATCCCATCTTGTAGTTTGCAGTTGAATTTTGTGGGTCGATTTCCAAGATTTTCTCGTATTGTGCTATTACCTGATCCATATTGCCTAAGGCCGTTGCAGGGTATATATATCCTAATTTTGCTTCAATGGAATTTGGTTTTAATGCGATAGCTTTTTTATAATAATTTTGAGATTCTATGTAAAGTCCTGCTTCATAATTTAACCAGCCTGCTCTCAGATTTGCCCCGTATGATTTTTCGTTATACCCTTTATTTATTGCTTCAACAGCTTTCACGTATTCACCATTATACTCAAGAGTGTAACTGTTGTTAAAAGCCTCCTGTAGAGATCCCTCTTGTGAATAAATGGTGTTGTTTAAGAAAAAAAATGCTATCAATGTTGCAAACAATATTTTTTTTAGATTTTCCATTTTACTCCTCCTATTATTGTTTGGGTTTTATAATTGATCGTTAATGACTCGATCTTATTTAAATAATTTGTGCGATAGTAAGTGTTTTCCCGGTTAAAATAATCGTAACGCATTGAGAATTCAAAATGTTTAAATAAAGGGGAGGTAATGGAAATTCCACATTTGTACAAAATTTTATCTCCGGTATTAAAAACGACAAACGCATTGTTTTCGCAATAATTTTGAAGATTTCCGTATGTTACCCCAATTTCTGTCCAAAGTTTGGGCATTACTTTAAATCCAATCTTTTGTATGGAGATGATACGATTCGTATAGTTTTCATTCAAATAAACAAGAGAGGACGTTCCATAAATGTTTGTATTTTTAAAGGGATAATAGGTAAGGGACAGGCCGGCCTGTATTTGTGTGAGCCCATTTAATTGAGCAAACCCAGAGGATAAATTATAGGTGTAAATTCCAATGTTTTTAATTAGCGAAAGAGAGGTTGCATAATTTATAAATGTGGTGTCTTTTTTAGTAAAAACATATTTATTAGTGAATAGATTTTTGGTGGCATTTAATTTGCCAAAATTCACATTTATAAAATGAACGGCCGGAGAAATGGCAAAGTGTTTAAATTGTTGAATGCAGCTTAAATAATAATCGTGTTGGGTAAGGTTATAATTATCAAGGGTATCTTTCAGGTAGATGCCTATCCTTCTTGTCAGATCAATTTTGATATTGCTATAACCATGATAAATAGATAGCTTATTACCCAACTGATGGTTTAATCCGAAATGCCAGTACTGCATACTATTGGTGATGGTTGCTTCACCATAAATATTTGCCGGCCCATTAATGTCGGTGTTTGCATAAATAGAATATAGATTGCCTGATGAAACTCCGCCTTCACAATAAACGCTTTCAATGATTTTATTTTTAGGAGGATTTATCAGGTATTTCAACCTTACAGGGAACAATGATACCAATGCCCTTGCTTCGCTTTCTCTACCGGAAAAAATATAGCTGTAATATAGATATTCGAGTGCAAGTTTATCACCCGAATTAAATTTAACAGCTTTTTCAAAATGCCTGACTGCTTTTTTATATTTTTTTTGTTGGTAATAGGCAATTCCTACTCTTGTGCGTAGATAAAAATAATCGTATCCCTTAGCAATAGCTTTTTCTCCATATTTAGCCAGATCACTCCAGTTTTCATCAAAATATAGTTCAGTGCTATTTTGTTCAACCATTGCTGTATTGGACATGTTCTGAGCATGGTCAGTCGCAAAAAATAAAAATAAAAAAATAAATAAAAATAATTTATACATTCAGTTAAAAAGGGAGAACGATTTTAAATCGTCTCCCGGAATTTCGAAATTTATATTTTTTTGACTTATTTGATCAAGCTTAATCCTTCTAAAGCAGATTTGTTATTAGGACTATATAATAATGATTTATTGAATAAAGTTATAGCCTGGTTTTTATTTCCAAGAAAGTAATTTGTCCAGGCACTCATCAGCATATTATTATAACCAAATGGAAAAAGATTTAACGAGGTATCAAAGTATTTCTTCGCATTTACGTAATCTTTACGATAATAATAGATCAGGCCTAAATTATAGTTTGCAGTTGCATTTTTTGAGTCTAATTTTAAAATAGAAAGATAAGTTTTTTCGATTTCCTTCCAGTTTTCTAATTTAGTTAAGGGGTTAATGATGGCCCACAAAGGCTCAGTAGCAGCGGGCATCAACGCTATTGCTTTTTGATAAAAGGTAACGGATTCTTTATGTTTACCGGCAAGATAATTTAACCACCCCATGCGAATATTAATTTCATAGGATGTGGGGCTATAAACTGCGTTAAGTGTAGATATTGCAACATCGTATTTTTGAATGGCTTCATAGTCATAAGATTGGCTAAAAGCATTCATTAATGTTTTGTCCTGAGCATGTAAATTTAATGATGTTAAAATTACAACAATGCTGATCGATCTTTTTAAAAGTTTCATTTTAGTTTAGTTGTTAGTTGATGGTTGATAGTTATTAGTTGTTAGTTGATGGTTGTTAGTTGATTGTCCATTATCCATTATCCATTATCCTTTGAGTATATAGGATTCGGTTCTGTTTTTACGATGAATAGTGAAGCGGTGAATTTTATTATCCTTTAATTCGAACTCAAAATTAACTTTTTTAAATGTATAGTTTATAAGTTTAGTTTCAACTTCAGCATTTATAATTAATTTTTGCGGAGCATAAATATTATCCGCATACGTAAATGTGGAAGTGAAATTTGCTTTGGTGAACAGATAAAAAGGAGCTACAAAATCCTGAAAGAACTGGATCCATTTGCTATTGAAATGAATTAAAGGAACATTATCTTTTATTTTAATATTCTCATAATATCCAAGCAACTGCCTGTATGCAGCAAGATAAAAATTAAACAACAATGACTTTCGGTCTCCTTCAAAATCAGTAAAATATAACATTACACCATCATTGATAAAGTAGGCGTATGATTTACTTTCCTCGCAATAGATATATGTTCTGTTCCAGGCATCTGTAAAAACTTCCCAGGTGATACCGGAAGTGCTATTTTCCTTTTGAAAGGTGATTTTTTGTCCCGGTAAAAATGAAAAGCTTAAGATCAATATTTCGTTTACCTGCACATTACTTATGAAAGCCCCTTCTTTAGGGATCTCCGAAATTTTTAGCGTTTTCTCTTTCCCTTCCCGCTCAATAAAATAAGAAATAGGATAGGGTAATGTTTTAGCGCCAATAGTAGGGATTGTTTGTAATTGAAAATGAATATGTGGTTCAGGTGAACGTCCTGAATTTCCGCATGTTGCAATAAATGAATCTTTATAAATATATTGTCCGATAAAAACATTAAATGAATCTTTTTTAATGTGACTTATTTGTGAAAACAATCCATTAAGATGATTCAGAATAACAGTATTTCCCCAATTGTGTTCTGTATTCACTTCCCCAACATCATTTTCTTCAACAGTATTAATAATGTCATACACGTAGCCATCATAAGGAGAAAAGATCTCTTTATTATAGCAGTAAAAATTTTCTGTGGAAAAACCTTCTCTGTAGTTGGATGGTTCATGATAGGTCTTGGATTTTGAATCAACAATTACAAAATCAAGGGCTTTACTCCAATCGCCTAAATGCGTTATTTTTCCATCATAGCCCTGGCTTACATTCCATTCTCCCGAAAAAGGAAGTATTATCTTAAGAAGGTGTTCATTTTTGAACCGTTGAATGGAGTTCAGGTATTTATAAATAGTTTTTTCTGCTGAAAAATACTGAATGGTAACAACATGTAAATACTTTTGAAACCATCGTTGATTCAATGTAAACAGAAAAGCCGTACAGATAACACTGAATGAAAAGGTAAAGGCTTTAAGTTGAAAAACCGCCAGCATTTTACCAAAGGATAGTAATACCAACATTAATATAGGTGTAAGAATAAGAACGGTTATATAGCTATAGGTGTTTGGAATTAGAAAAAAGCAACCGATTGCAATTGCGAGGAACATGAAGTTGGATCCAAGTAAATTATAATTCAAGTCATTTACATCAGCACCAAATATTGAGTAGAAAAAGAAGGCAGAAGAAAAACCTATAAGGCTCAGGGAAAAAGCAATACGTGAAAAGTAAAGTAATCCGGCTGCAATTAACATACCACCTAAAACACTGCTTTGGAAAAAAGTACCCGCAAGGGTTTTAAAGTAGATGAGCACAAAAGGGAAAATATTAATGTTGTCGAAAGAATGGATGAATTGATAAAATGAAGAGGATTGATTGCGCATCAGGTCATTTGCGATATAGATGTGATCTTCATCCAAATGGATATTTGTAAGGTTAGACGCAGCTAAAGAAATGATCCAATACGTTATAATGAATGGAAATGATAAAAATGGCAAATTGTATAGGGAAAACAATCCTTTTAGCCATACAGTGATCAGAAGCAGAATCAAAACCGCAGTTATAAATAATGCTATAAATGATGCGTTAAAAGCAAACTCATACCTCAAAGCAAGCCCAAGAAATAAGGCATTGAAACCAAATAGGCCATTCAGTATTTCATCCCTGTTAAATCCGATAAAATAGGCAGATATATTTATTAGAACGATTGCTGCCAGCCCCGACAAGCCTACATAGGGTGAAAAGAAAGTTACTATTAAAATAACAATGGCAAAAACATTATTTAAGGAAAAAAACATCAAACTATAGCTATTCAGAATAGTTTGAAACCAATAATTTGTCTTTAATTTTTCAAGTGTTGTTGCCAAAATATTTTCTAAGAATTTTATTCGTTACTTTTTTTAACAGGTTATAAATTTAGAGTTTTATTTGAATTTGTATTAAATACCTTTCTTTATCTTTATCAACATAATGCTAATTTTTTCTCCTTCTAAATAATCGAGGGTGTATTTTAATTACTATATTTAATACGAATTACGGATAACAGTTAATTGGTGAAAAAAAGTCAACAAAACCAAATATAAAAGTTTGCGAATAACGGCAAAAAAATTCAAATTATAGAATCCTGCTATTAGTGCAGGAAGCAGTATTATTAAAAACAAATAAGTCAAAAAGACAATGGGATCTACCGTCAATTTAAAAGAAAAAATTAAAGAGGCCAATTTATTGAAATTGAAAGAACAGTCCGAATTTAAAGATTTTGTGACCTGGTTTGAAATCCCAGCCTATAATCATTACAGATCAGTGGCTTTTTTTAATTATATCTATGGGATCGAAATAACAACAGTAGAGCTTAATGGATTTGCAATGGGCTTTTTTCCTGCAGAAAACGGTATTGGTGGCGCAATAGTAACCGGACAAGGTTGTGTGCCCAGCGAAATTGGCCCATTAATATATTTAAATGGCGGATTTGACTTAAATAATGTCTTATCAAAGGTAAATGAGGCTGGCGGCAGGGTAGTGATGGAAAAGAGCTATCTAAGCGATACAGCTGGTTATTTTGCTTTGTTCATTGATTCAGAAGGAAACAGGCTGGCGCTGCATTCAAAACACTAATTAATTTGAAAATTTGAAAATGTGCCAATTGGAAAATATTGCACGTTTTAAAAATTCTATCCAAAATTATTTCATCATCTAAAAACTTAAATTAGCACATTTTCAAATTAACACATTTTCAAATTAAATCGATGAATTCAAAACATTACAATATAAATCAGTTAAGGATTGATTTGTGGAATGAGCTTAAAGAAAAAAGTAATCTGATAACACGTATTCAATCAAATGAAACATTATTAGATGAACGTTTAAGTGAATTGAATGAAATTCTCCAAAACTTATCAAGCATAGAACAGTATTTTTCTTTTCCGGGCTCAACCCTTGTCAGGAGAATAATTAAATCTGTTAAAAAGGGGGAATTAAAGGCTGTTAGCAATCAGGTTGCTGAAATAGTGCAACTATTGGTAAGCGATAACTACAGAACTCACCCGGAGATGTTGGGCGAAAATTTTAATTCCGGTATTCCGCTCGACAGTAAAAAAGATAAACTCTCAAGCAGCTCTAAAAAAAATTATTTTGAAGTACTCTATGTCGAAGACATGTCTGCTAACGAAGAGATGGTTCTTAAAAATAAAATAAAGGAACTTATTAATCCCAATAGTTTCTTAACGTATGATTTGGTGGTGCAGCATTCCTTTCAGGATGCCTTGATATGTCTTTTCTTTAATTATAATATTCAAGCGGCTTGCATTAGATATGCACCTTTGCATTCCTCTACCAACATTACTAAACATATAAAACCTTTTATCCAAAATGTTTTAAAAATTGATCTGTCGAATGTTACCGATGCTGAAATGGGGCCTCTTTTAGGAAAATATATCCATCAGTTCCGACCAGAATTAGATATTTATTATATCACTGATACTTCATTAACGCATTTAAAAGATTCTACACTAAAGGCTTTCAGAAGAATATTTTATCGGATGGAAGATGTTCAGGAACTTCATTTAACAATTATCAGTGGAATCAATGAACGCTTCGAAACGCCTTTCTATACAGCATTAACAGAATACTCCAAAAAACCAACCAGCGTGTTTCACGCCATGCCTATATCCAGGGGGAACTCCGTATTTAAATCGCGATGGATCGCTGATTTTGGAGAGTTTTATGGAAGAAATGTTTTTTTAGCAGAAACATCCGCAACTAATGGAGGCCTCGATTCGCTTTTACAACCCAAAGGTCCATTAAAAAAAGCTCAGGAAAAAGCTGCAAAAGCCTATGGAGCAGAGCATACCTTTTTTGTTACCAACGGTACATCTACAGCAAATAAAATTGTGCAACAAGCATTAATAAAGCCCGGAGACGTGGTGCTTGTAGATAGAGATTGTCATAAATCGCATCACTATGGACTTGTTTTAGCTGGTGCATTTCCTGCGTATTTAGATTCTTATCCTATCGAAGAATATTCGATGTATGGCGCAGTGCCATTGAGAGTTATTAAAGAAAAATTGATCGCGTTAAAAACAGCAGGAAGATTAGATAAAGTGAAAATGTTATTACTTACCAATTGTACATTCGATGGTTTGGTATATAATGTTGAAAAAGTAATGGAAACAGTACTTGCCATTAAACCGGATATGGTTTTTTTGTGGGATGAAGCCTGGTTTGCATTTGCAAGTTTTACATACACCTACAAGCAACGAACAGGAATGTATGTGGCACAAAAATTATTTCATAAATACCGGAGCGAAGAGTATAAAGCAAAATACAAAGAACATATTGCCGGGTTAAAACCAAATGAAATGCCCTCTATGCCCGATCCTGAAAAGGTGAAGATAAGGGTGTATGCAACGCAGAGTACACATAAAACACTTTCTTGTTTTCGCCAAGGATCAATGATACAGATCTGGGATGAAGAGTATAGCCGCAGGGTTGCGGATAATTTTCAGGAGTCCTATATGACGCATACCACCACTTCGCCCAACTATCAGATCTTAGCATCAATGGATGCAGGGCGCAGACAAGTTGAATTGGAAGGATATGAATTGGTTGAAAAAAGTATTGAGATGGCTATGATCGTGCGGTCAACCGTACAAAATCATCCTAAATTAAATAAGTACTTTCATATACTTACAGTAAAAGATACAATACCTGAAGAGTACCGTGAATGCGGACCAAATGAATATTATACTGTTGAAGACGGATGGGCGCGTATGGAAGAAGCCTGGGAGAAAGATGAGTTTGTATTGGATCCGACAAAAATTACCCTTTCAGTTGGAAAGGCAGGAATAACAGGTGATGCGTTTAAGAATTCATACTTAATGGATCGCTTCAATATTCAGGTTAATAAAACGTCACGCAACACTGTTTTGTTAATGACCAATATTGGTACAACACGAGGCAGCGTTACATTTTTGATAAATGCTTTATTACAAATTGCTGATGAACTGGATGAAAGCAACCGTTCATTAAATAAAAGGGAATCTGAAATTTCACAAAAACAGATTTTATCATTGATAAATGATGTGCCGCCATTGCCGGATTTTAGCTATTTCCATCGCTCATTTCAGGCTTCGCCAGGAGTGCCTGGTGGAAATATCCGGGAAGCGTTTTTTTTAGCGTATGAAGAGGAATTGTGCGATTATGTTCCATTGAGTCAATGCTTAAATGAGTTAGCGAAGAAGAGAGAGCTAGTTTCTACTTCCTTTGTAATACCTTATCCACCGGGCTTTCCAATATTAGTTCCGGGGCAGGTGGTTAGTGAAGAAATTATCCGATTCATGATTGCTTTGGATGTAAAGGAAATTCATGGTTATCGTGTTGAACTTGGTTTGAAAGTATTTACTGAAGAGGCGTTGAATCGTAAGAACACAATTTCGGCCATGGGAGCGATGATGCAGTTAAATGAGAGCAAAGCTAAAACTAAGAAATAGGATATGTACTGTATTATGGTACTCAGATTTTCGCGGATCGTTATGATTAAAAATGATTTGTATAACACAAGCCGTATATATGATTCGCCTTTGGCGACAATGGTTAAAATGATTCTGATTGTTAATAGCATAAAATCATAAAATCATAAAAAAAATCATGCAGTACTTAAATCATTTTTTTTCATAATCATCATAATTAATCAGCGTACCATAATACCCAGTAGAACAAATACTAAAGAACCCAATAAACAATGGCACCAAAAGAGCAAAAAACTTTAAAAGGACTATCTGAAATAAGGCAATTTTTCAAATCAAATGAAACACCTATTTATTTTATAAGTGCAACAAACTTTAATTTATTGGGCATTGACGAATGGATAAGTAATTTTAAATACATCAGTCATATTGATTCTTTTGACGGATTACACCCTAATTTATTTTCGCCAAAAGTAGAAATGCTTCATGAAGAATTCCAAAGCATTGAGGATATAAATAACTATTTACTTCAACATGCAGAAGTAAAAGATTTTATAAAATCAAGAAGTGTGAACGGGAAGGCCGGGAAAGCCTTGTTTTTGATGTTCAATGAAAAAACGGAAGAGGCTGCTAAAGCATTAGGACTTGATGTATGTTTTCCTTCCGCTAAGCTGAGAACTTTTCTCGACAATAAAGTAAATACAAATCGGATAGCTGAAAAGGCAGGTGTAGCTTGTGTTCCTTATGTATTGTCTTCTGTAGAAAGTTATTCTCAATTATGTAAAGTCTCCGAAAAGTTGGGTAAAAATTTAGTGGTCCAAACCCCATTTGGTGATTCGGGACATACTACATTTTTTATTTCCAATGAAGAGGAATTTGATCTTTATAAAGAAGAAATATTTAAAGAGAAAGAAGTTAAAATAATGAAGCGCATCAATTGTTATGGAACAGCAATTGAAGGATGCGTTACAAAACACGGAACCCTGGTAGCCCCCTTAATGACTGAATTGGTTGGCTTTAAAGAATTAACCCCGTACAAAGGCGGCTGGTGCGGGAATGAGGTTTATGCAAATGCATTTACTCCTGATATAAGAGAAAAAGCAACAAAATATACTCAGCTTTTTGGTGATCAGCTTCGTAAGGAAGGGTATAAAGGATATTTTGAACTTGACTTTTTAATCGATCAGGATAATGGTGAAATTTATTTGGGCGAACTGAATCCACGGATTTCAGGGGCAAGCTCCATAACTAATCACGCCTTATTTGCGATGAAAGATGTGCCTCTTTTTCTGTTCCACTTATTAGAATGGATGGAAGTTCCTTACGAAATAGATGTGAACGAATTAACTCAACGTTGGACAAAGCCCGAAAATATTGACAGTTGGAGCCAACTGATAATTAAACATACAAAAAAAACATTAGCTATTGTTACCGAAGCTCCTCCATCTGGAATTTGGGAAATGAAAAAAAATGGAAAAATAAAATTCAAAAAGATGGATGCTCACAGGCAATCTGTTGTAGATGATAATGAAGCATTTTTTTTCCAGATCACACAAAAAGACGGTTACCTATACGAAGGTGCAGATCTAGGAATTCTTGTAATGAGAGGGCGTTTGATGTCGGATGATTTTAAATTGTCCGACCGAGGCAAAAGATGGATCAGAGCTTTACGCGCTCAATACAAATCGGATATTATTGATGCAGGGTTATTAACTGAAGAGGATTTGATGGAGGCAGGGGATTTTAAGATGTTGTAGGTGCTGATTATTTGTTCAGTTGGATATTTTACAACTATTAAAAAAAGAAAACCCCAACAAATTATGAATAAAACCAATATTCATAATTTGCTGGGTTTTGTAATTTGTGAATTAAACCTAGAACATATGCAATCCACCATTGATAGCAATATTGGCTCCTGTAATATAACGTCCTTCTTCGGATGTTAAATAAGCCACAGCACCTGCGATCTCTTCCGGTGAACCTAAGCGCCCTTGGGGCACCTGAGCGATGATCTTATCGCGTATTTCTTCTTTTATAGCCATTACCATAGCAGTACCAACATATCCGGGAGAAACCGTATTTACAGTAATTCCTTTTTTAGCAACTTCCAAAGCCAGTGATTTTGAGAAACCATACATAGCTGCTTTTGTTGCAGCATAATTTGTTTGTCCGAATTGTCCTTTTTGCCCGTTAACAGAAGAGATACTTACAATACGTCCCCATCCTTTTGCTATCATACCTTCAATTACAAGGCGTGTGCAAATAAATACACTATTAAGATTGGTATCAATAACTTCATACCACTGCTCGGGAGTCATTTTGTGAAGCGCTGAATCCCTTGTTATACCTGCATTATTTATCAAAACATCCACTTGTCCAACTTCATCATTGATCTGCTTCATCATCTTTTCAGCAGATTTCCAATTTGAAATATCTCCCTGAACAATTTTTAAATCAAAACCCATTTTAAGTTGGTCATCACGCCATTTTTTTGCTTCTTCTCTCCATCTCATTGCCTTGGTAAAATCTTTGTAATTGGCAACTACGGTATATCCGTCTTTATATAATCTTTCGCATATTGCAGTTCCCATACCACCTGTACCGCCTGTAACTAATGCAACTTTGTTATTTTTTTCTCTCATAAGAAGTATTGGAAATTCTAATAATTAAACTCTAAATTCTAAATCGGTAACAAATATACGAATTGCGAAATATGAATAATAAAAAAATATTCCCCATTAGGTCTTTAATGTTCCTGATAGTGTGTTTTTTAATTGCATATAAAGGTGGAATAGTCTATTAGCAAGGGTTTAGTGCTCCTTCCTTTATTGACCATTTTTATTTGACAATTGAAATTAATGTCCAGTTTTTTCATTTGAAGCGTTATTTTCCAAAATGTTATTTGCAGAAATTGTAACATATCCACAAGGTTGATGTTGGTGCTACCGGTAAGAAAATTTGGATACTTTTTTAATATTTGATCTCGGAAATTTCGTTAATAGTGCAACCGGAATAAATCCGCTCTGCTGAGAGACAGGCCTCAGCATAAGATTTTGCTTCGATTATTACTTCGAGTGTATCTCCGAAATAGTATATGACAACTTTCCAGCTTTTCATGATTAAAATTGTAAGCAGAACCCAACGCATAGCGCTATGTTCTAAATGAATAAATAAAATTGTGGGGTTTTTAAGAAAGTGAAGTTGAGGGCGGACCGCGTTCACCGCAAGCGTAATGCCGCTGTGAGAAATAAAAAGCTTGAGGAAGGTAAACTAATTCAATTTCAAAAGCAATAATATCAAAATGGAATTGACTGGTAAGACAAAAAAAGATGGGAGAGAGCCCTTTTTTTACCCTCTTTCTTTTTTTTGAAAACGGATTTTCGTCCGACTCTTTCGAATCAATTATGCTAAAAGAAAAGGCGGAAGAGTTCTGAATACTTTTTTTTTCAGAGTTACTTAATTCAGAGTTACTTAATTCAGAGGTATACTTTGCTGTGAAAATCTGTACATATTCAGCATGGGTAGATTTCAACCCAAAGGATAATAATAAAATAAATATGCAAGCAAACTTTTTCACATTGTAAAGTTAGCTATAATTATCGTATTTGTTATGATGTATACCGCATAAAAAAAGTTTCAGGTTTTAAGTTTGGTAACAAACTTAAAACCTGAAATTTTTTTTTTAACGATCAAAACTAATATTGAGATCTGATTTTATTTCAATTAATGCTTACCATTTTCTGAATGATGAGGAGCACATTTTTCTTTTACATATCTGCCCGGAGCTGCTTCAATAACTTTGAATTTAGCATTCCCCAATGTTTTTGCAGCTACAATTTGTTTTCCTGATTTTTTTGCAAGGCGTTCTGTCCATGCAGTCCACCAGCTACCTTCATGAAATTTAGCTGAATCTTTCCATGCAGCAAATCCATTTTCCAGTTTTCCATCTAAATAATAACCGTATTTCTTTTTTGATGGAGGATTAGCAACACCCATTACGTGACCAGATCCGCCAAGTATAAATTCAACCGGCCCACTAACAAGCTCTGTTGTTGTAAAAGCTGTTTGAGGTGGTGCGATATGGTCTTCCTGAAGTCCGATTACGTAAACAGGAATGTCTATCTTTCCAATATCAATAGGAGTATTACAAATACGTAAAGCATTTTTTCTGCTTAACTTATTTTCCAAAACCATATTTCTTAAATAATACAAATACATCTTTGCAGGTAAATTTGTATTGTCATTTGTCCAATAAAGAACATCAAAAGGAGTTGGTGTTTTGCCTTTCAAATAATTATTGATAACAAAACTCCATACCAGGTCATTTGCTCTTATCAGATTAAAAGCCTTTTCCATATCATGACCACTCATAACACCTTTTTCAAGCAATTCGCCACGCTCCAGTTTTTTCAATAAAGCATTGTCAATCACATCACCCATTGGTCCTACATCCGAAAAGTCGATCATAGTGGCAAGGAATGTTGCAGTGTTAACAGGGTTTTCTTCTGTTTTTTCGCGAGCAGCAAGGATAGCAAGTGAAGTGCTAAGTAAAGTTCCACCTAAACAATATCCAATGGTATTTACTTTTTTAGATTTTGTAATTGTTTTTGCAACTTCGAAAGCCTTTAATGCAGCCATCTCCACATAATCATCAAAAGTGATGTGACGTAAATCTGCACTTGGATTTTTCCATGAAATGATAAAAGTTGTAAATCCTTGATCTACCACAAATTTTGCGAAAGAATTTTCAGGACGCAGATCAAGAATATAATATTTGTTGATCCAGGGCGGTATAATTACTACCGGTGTTTCGAATACATTTTTTGTAGAAGGAGAGTATTGAATAAGTTGCATCAATTCATTTTCAAAAACAACTGCACCAGGCGTGGTTGCTATGTTTCTGCCAGCTTCAAATGCCGACATATCAGTTTGAGTGATACCACCTTTTTCGATGTCGGTCAATAGATTTTTGAATCCATCAATTAAACTCTGACCATTTGTTTCTTGTGCTAATTTTATTGCTTCAGGGTTTGTTGCAATAAAATTGGATGGTGAAAGCATATCAATATACTGTTGAGAATAAAAGTTCAATTTCTTTTTAACTTTTTCATCAATCTCAGAAGTAGCAATGATCTGTTTCATTAATTGAGAAACCAATAAGTAATTTTGTTTAACAAAATCAAAGTAATAAGGTGCTTCATCCCATTCAGGCGCTTTAAAACGCTTATCTCCTTCGGCAGGTTGAATAACCGGACTATAATCTTCCGGCTTAGTTTGGCGATCAGTAATTCGTTTCCATAATTCCTGTTGACTGTTAAAAAAACCTTTGTACAATTCCTGCACTTTTTCCATTTCCTTTGGCTCGTTCATTAACTTGGTACCAAACTCACCAAATGTATGTGCAATATCCCTGTTATCATGGTTACCGCCTGACTTATTATCAAAATAATTTTGAATAATTTTCTGACTTGCTTTTGTGATACTCTCTGTTAATTCTTCCATTTTTGTTTTTTCGGTTTTTTCTGTATTTCTAGTATTTTCCGTTTTTTTA
>JAZKBX010000314.1:0-16462 GCA_040388455.1 Bacteroidota bacterium | reverse complement strand
GAAGTATACAATTATTTTTAATTAAATCCACCAACTATTTTTTGCACCATTACCATAAAATATTTGAAAGCCTTACGATATTCGATTTTCAGGAGCAGTTTCCTAACGATAAAGTTTTCTTTAATGAAAATTTATACCAAAAATTTTTAATTAAAATTATTTGCTAATAATTATTTTTTGAACCGAATTCATATTTTCCTGAGTTAATGTTATAAAATAAATACCACTTTGTAAATCACTAATGTTTATTTCCGTTTTCAATTCAGTTGTTTTTATTTGTTTCACTTTTTTACCAAGAACATCGGTAATCACGATATTACCAGTGCTGTTTTTGTTTACGCTTACAAATAATTTATCGTTTGCCGGATTTGGATATATTTTAAATAATCCATTAATGTTCACATCTTTGATGCCAATAAGGGTTTCAATAGTATTAATGGTGGTATTTGTTACTACAGGAGCGTTGTAATCAAAATAAATGTACGCGGTGTTTTTAATTTGGGTTCCAGCTGTTAAACCAGCATTCAATTTAATTCGATAGATCACATAACCATGGCTATGCTCTTCATCATGTGTACTATCTGCAAGCATAATGTTGGCAAACATAAATTTTATGGTGCGATTCGGTAATAAGTAGGGCTGCACCTGATGGCTTGAGCTAAGAATTTCAATGCTGTTGATGTCTAGATTAGCATTAATACTATCTAATAAATAAATATTATAAGCGGTTGCGGTGCCTGTGTTTTGGAAATTTATTGTATACGTTAAATTAGGTGTATTAATAGGAATGTCGCCATTTACGCCATCACCTTTGGGCATTACCTCTTTGTTATTGGGATCATAACTCACTCCAATCTCAAAACAAGCAGTAAATGTATTGTTGCTTATGTCAGCATCGCCTGATGTAGGAAGAACCATAACTGTGACACACGCTGTATCACCAACTTGAGCGGTAGTGCAAGTTGTTACATGAGCAAAATAGTCGAAGTAACCAAATGTTCCTAAGTTATTGATATCACTTACATCCCAGACTAATGTATCTCCTGTATTGGCTGGCAAAACATGAGTAGGGGAAGGGTGAAAATTACCCCAAGGACAAATTGTTGTATATGTTAAGCAAGGTGATAGTATTATTTTTATCTGGCCTGGTAATGCGATGTTACAATTATTGTTGAAAACACCTACATATGGTAAAACAGCACTAGTTTGACCCGGAACAAAACTATTCAACAATGAAATGCCATTTACTGCAATATCCAGTCCATTACAATAGATTGCAAAATTAACTAAAGTAGTTCCAGTGGTAATATTTAAAGTATGCGGTAAGCTATTACTGCATGAGATAGTATACCCAAGGTTGAGATTGTTAATTTGTACAGTATAACTTCCCACTGCCAGTTCGTTAAATTCATAGTTACCGAAAGTGTCTGTCCAGGCTAAATAGGTATTGCTTCCTTGTGTTACTTTTACATTAATTCCAGCCATGCCTAATTCACCAGTATTATTGGTGCAATTATTATTTAAGTCGTTGTAAACATTTCCTTTTAAATTGCCGCAAACATTTACATTTATTGTTGTTATTAAACTATCATTATAACAAGCTGAATCACTATAGAATTTAAGTATTGCGGTATATACACCTGGAGAAGAATATAAATGATTTCTGAGTATTGTATCGGATCCGTTTGTATAGGTTGGAATAAGGCGCGTTTCAATTATACCATCGCCCCAATTGATAATAAATGAGCTTGTATCATTAACTGGCAGGTTTGTATAATTTGCAGATCCTGAAAACGAAACAGAATCATTTAAGCAAATAGTTGTACTTTGGAATCCACCCTGAGTTATCAAGGAATATGAGCCACAACCATTAATAATATTCAGAGAGTTTCCTGTTGAATCACTGCAGTAATTTCCACAAGAGTTGGTAACGCTAAAAATAGGATAATAAACTCCGTTGAGTGGATAATGTTTTACCATGTATCCGGAAGTATCACCTGAAACAACAAGAGAATCCGTAGCAGGACCATTGAAGGTATGCATGCGTAATATATACGTTTCATTTGAATCTAAGCCCACAACTGAAAACTGGTAATCATTGTTTGTAATTGGCATTCTGCTAAAAGATAAACTACTACAGAGGTCATTTATTGGGTTTAATATATTTAAAGTCACAGAATCAACTACTTCAAAAATTCCGAAAGTAGAATACCATAAGTAAAATGTATGAATTCCAGGAGCAAAAGAATAAGTAGGGTTTGTGAAACAAAACGTATTTAGAGCCCCTGGAGTACCTAAATTATATGGTGCAGTTTGAAAGGATCCTCCTCCAAAAATATTACTATTGGTTAAATAAGCCGGATTATTAGTGCCTACCTCGCCTAATGAGTCCTTGACGAAAAATTTAAAATCACATTCGCTATTGATAGTTGCACCGTTGGCTGGTGAAGTAATTGTAAGTTGTATATTTGGTTTTTGTGCAATGTAGATGCTGCTTACTTCTGCGGTGCTGAGTGCACAGTTGTAAATTTCGATATCATCTATTTTTGCATTGATAGCAGAAGTGTTATTCCATCGCATTCCAACCATTGCCTTTACTGGTCCACTTCCATAATTTGGAATCATCGTGTTTGTAGTACCAACTGAATCTACCAGAATACCATTGACATATTGTTTTGCATAATTAGTTCCTCTTACGCTAAGGATATGATACCATTGACCCAATACTGCAGGATTCGCAGTTTTTAAACCAAAATGTGGAGTGGTGGTATTGTAACCTCCTCCTCCCCATGTGTCGGAAGATCCCAAATATTGGTTTTGGATATTTAGCGATTGATCTGTATTCGTACTTCCAATGTCAAACATGAAACCAATAGCGCCTGGGGCAGGTAGGGAATTCAAATTTACCCAAAGTGAATATGAATATTGGTTATTGGTCAAATTTGTACTTGGTATTTGAATATAATCAGAACCTGTTCCATCAAAATCATAAGCGTTGTTTGCATTGCCAAAGCGATCGGTACAAGGTATAGCACCATTCACAGTGCCATGGTTATTTCCAAAATAATCATTCGCATTTCCGGAAAACAAATATTGAGCAATTATACAATTAGTTGACTTTTGCGCATTGTAAATGCTATCTACCTGTAGAGTTGTAAGTGCACAATTATAAATTCCAATATCATCTATTTTTGCATTGATAGCAGAAGCGTTATTCCATCGCATACCAACCATTGCCATTACCGGCCCAGTACCATAATTAGGGATCATTGTATTAGTTGTACCAACTGAATCTACCAAAATACCATTGACATATAGTTTTGCAAAATTGCTTCCTCTTACGCTTAGTATATGATACCATTGACTCAATACCGGAGGGTTGGTAGTTTTTAAACCAAAATGCGGAGTAGCGGTATTGTAACCTCCTCCTCCCCATGTGTTGGATGATCCCAGGTATTGGTTTTGGATATTTAGGGATTGATCTGTATTGGTACTTCCAATGTCAAACATAAAACCCATAGCACCTGATGCTGGCAAGGAATTTAAATTTACCCAAAGTGAATACGAATATTGGTTATTGGTCAAATTTGTACTTGGTATTTGAATATAAGTTGAACCTGTTCCATTAAAATTATAGGCGTTGTTAATATTACCATATCGGTCAGTGCAAAGCGTAGCGCCATTTACAGTGCCATGGTTGCTTCCTATATTATCATTCGCATTTCCGCTAAATAAGTATTGAGCGATTAAATTGGGGTTTTGAGAAGTGCTTCTAATTGATATTAATCCCAATACCGCGATAAAAAGTAATTTTGTTTTCATATTTTTTTTAGGGATTAATTAAGATACATTCACAATAAAAACACTTCTTTGTTGCTAAAGGCGAAAGTACAAATACTTACCCAGTATATTGTAAATAAATACAAACTTTCATCCATGATAACAAATCTCTCGCAAAAATTAAAGAGTAGCGTGCTTTTTTCGAATTTGCTGAAATTTTCTACAAGCAATACTCACATATTTGCCTCTTCTAACAGGCCCCTTATTAAGGATTAGAAGATAGTAATTATAGAATCAATAAAATATCTTCAAGAATCTTATTTTGGGGAAATAATTCCACATTATATGGGGAATTAATACCCATATCCCCAATAAATTGATTTTGAGAATTTCGACTTAATGATAAATTCTCAAATTTTATAAAAAGCCCTATCAATGGTGGGTTTTGCAATTAATCAATTGGATGCTTTATTTATGTCTTTCCCAAAAGGTAAGCAAATATTACAAAATCAACTGTTTTTAAACTCAATTCAATTTTAGTTGATCATTTATATGATTTGCGGTTCAAGATAAAGTGATTTCTTACAAATCAGACTTGTTCTGATATCCTTTTGTTAGTAATGTTGTTCGATGCAAGTGCCGATTTAGGGAACTTTTTAGTAGAACTCTTATTTAAAAAGATTTTTGCAGAAATTTTTTCAGTTTTGGCAGTTAAATTGGCTTTTTGTTGTCAGATTTTTAAAATAATTACTTAAAAAGAATTATTCCAAATTGTTGAGGAAATTTTTCCACATAAATTTATGGTTGTATATTTGTTAAACGATATCCAAGAAATAGCATATATGGGCAAAATACTGATAATAGAAGATGACATTGATATGAGTCTTCTTCTAAAAAAATTTCTGACTAAAAACGGCTATGAAGTGGTGACCGTTGCTAATGGAAAAAATGGGATAGCTGCATTTGAAACAAATCAACCTGATTTGGTACTCTGTGACTACCGCTTAGGCGATATGGAAGGTGTTGAAGTCCTTAAAAGGATAAAAGACATTGAGCCATCCGTTCCATTTATTATTATGACAGGATATTCTGATATACGAACAGCTGTTAATGTAATGAAAATGGGAGCATTTGATTACCTGGCTAAACCTTTATTACCGGATGAAACTCTTCAAATTATTAGACGAGCGTTTGCAAGTCGTAACCAGGTAGCTCATATTATTATTGATGAAGAATCAACTACCTCCACTTTTCCTATTATTACAAAGGCAAAAACAAATGTCGGAAAAAGTGATTATGTTTTTGGTAAAAGTCCACACTCCAGGGAATTGCTCCGACAAATAGATCTGGTTGCACCTACCAATTATAGTGTAATAATATACGGTGAAAGTGGAGCCGGTAAAGAAGCAATTGCCCAAACGATCCATAAAAAAAGTAAACGTTCAAAACAACCATTTATAGCGATGGATTGCGGTGCCATTTCCAAAGAACTTGCGGGAAGTGAATTATTCGGACATGAAAAGGGCTCATTTACAGGAGCGCTCACCACCAAAATCGGACATTTTGAATTGGCAAACGGAGGAACTATTTTTTTAGATGAAATAACCAATCTTCCTTATGATATACAATCTTCTCTTTTACGTGTTGTTCAAGAACGAAAAATAAAACGTGTAGGTGGGAATAAAGAAATTCCAATTGATGTGAGAATTATTGTAGCAAGTAATGAAAATTTAAATGAGGCCTATAAAAAAGGGAAATTCAGAGAAGACCTTTTTCATCGTTTTAATGAATTTCATCTGACTGTGGCAGCCTTGCGCGATCGTAAAGAAGATCTTCTTATGTATGCAAACTTTTTCCTCAACATCGCTAATCAGGAAGTAGGGAAAAATGTAGAAGGTTTTACATCAGAAGTGGAAGAATTGTTTTTAAAATACCCTTGGTATGGTAATCTTCGTGAAATGAAAAATGTGGTACGCAGAGCTGTATTGTTAACTGAAGGAACTGCCGTGGAAGCAAAATCTTTGCCCTTTGAGATTTCTAATTATACCCGTACCACAATGGCAATTGCTGATGATAAACAAGAATCAGTAATTGAACCCAACATTAGTGTTGTAAATGATACCAGAGAAGAGAAGCCTGATTTAAAGTCTGTGGCTCTTGTGGCTGAATATGATTTAATTATAAAAGTTTTAAAAGAAGTAAATTATAATAAAAGTAAAGCCGCCAAAAATTTAAATATCGATAGAAAAACATTGTATAATAAAATGAAGGCGTATAATATGTAGTTTACTATAAAAGAAAATGGATCAAACAGAAAACATTAAGGTATTACTGGTAGAGGATGATGAAGATGATTATATTTTGTTTAAAGAAATTCTAAATGAGATTAAAATTAATTCGTACTCTTTAACATGGGCAAGCACCTATGAGAAAGCTCTTGAATTTATCAGTAAGAACGAACATGACATTTATTTTTTTGATTACCTGTTGGGAGCAAGAACAGGTTTGGATTTAATTCAGGAGTGTATCACTACAGGAATAAATTCTCCGATAATAATTTTAACAGGACTTGGTAACCAGGAAACCGATTTAAAGGCAATGAAACTAGGTGCAGCAGATTACCTGGTTAAAGACGAAATTGATGTAAAAAAATTAGAACGGAGCATTCGGTATTGTATTGAACAAAATCAAATGTTAAAAAAATTGAAAGCTTCTGAAACCAAATTTCGAAGCGTTTTTGAAAATTCTCATGATGTAATATACCTTTCGGATAAATTAGGAAACATTATTGATATTAATAAATCTGCAGAACGATTATTTGGTTACTCCAGAGAAGAAATGCTTGCAATGAATACTGCAGCATTATATGAAAATGAAAAAGATCGGGAAAAATTTATTGAGGAGTTACATAAAAATGGAAATTGTCCAAGTTTCGAAGTTGTTTTAAAGGACAAATCCTGGAATAAAAAATATTGTACCCTCACTGCAAACATTGAGAAAATTGGTGAAAATAGTGATATATATTATCAGGTTATTATTCACGACATGACAATGAGAAAAAGGGCAGAGCATGATTTGATCACTGCCGAAAAACTGGCAATTGTTGGGAGGATTGCGCGTACACTGGCACATGAAGTTAGAAATCCTCTTACCAGTATCAATCTTTCTGTTGAACAATTAGAAGAGGAATTGGATGTGAAAAATAGCAGTCCATTTTTTGAAATTATTAAACGAAATAGTAAACGCATTAATGATCTGGTTACCGAATTGATAGAAAATTCAAAACCTACTGAGCTTAATGAAGCTCCGATACTCATTCAAACAATTCTTCAAAATACTATTGATTTAGCAAGAGACAGGGCCGAGCTAAAAAATATAAAAATATTAACTGATTTTAACTTAAAAAATGAAACGATAATAGCTGATGAAGCTAACCTGACAATTGCGTTTTTAAATATTCTTATCAATGCCATTGAAGCTGTTCGCGAAGATATCGGAATAATTAAAATCAGTTCAAATTGTAATAATAACAAATGTTACATCTCTATCGAAGACAATGGATATGGTATTGATGAGCATCATTTGACAAAAATATTTGAGCCTTACTTTACCAACAAACCTAATGGTATGGGCTTAGGACTTGCCGCAAGTCAAAATATTATTAACATCCACAAAGGGAGAATTGATTTAGAAACCGAACTAAGGAAAGGTACTAAATTCAATATTGAATTAAACATGATCTGAAATTTATTTATTTTTTGAAACAATAATGTTGTTTTGGATTAGTAAAGATAATTGTCTAATTATTTCCCCATAAAATAGGTACACTATTTTATATATAAATTCCAAAGGTAAAATCTTCAAGCTTTGTTAATGCCTTTTCTTTGTTAGGGATTCAATGATCAGCATATGATCAATAGTTAAGCATAGAGATGTTGAGGTAAATTATGTTTTTTATGTGGCGATTTTTGCTCATGAACTTACCTGTGTTGAAATTTTAAATTGTAAAGAAAATAAAGCAAAATAATGGAAAAAGATATACTTCATCCTACTAAGCTTCTTAAAGGGCGGATCTCACTTAAATTTCAACAGGAAAGAAATTTAGATGATTTTTGTGAGAGCAATTTTGAACATTATGATAAAGAACGCTTTGAGGCAATAGCAATACGGTTGTATTACGGTAAAGAAATAATTGTTACGCTTTATGCATTGGACAGGGCGAGGCAACAAGGAGGCGGATTTTATTTTGGCAAACTACCAGTAAAAAAGTTTAAAACAACTACTATTTCTTTAGCTCAGGTTCTGCCGTTTATAGAGGAATTTAATTTTACACTTACTTCCGGAAATTACCCGTTGGATGCGATGGAAGTGATAAATAAATGATAAAATTTTTTGTATAAAGTTATACGTTTAACCAAAAAAAATCAGGATGAAAAAAAAGAAAATCGAGGAATTGGATTCTCCAAAACAAATTAGCAAACCTAATAGAATAAAACATGGTGTCAAAAATAAACGCCCTGTTAAAAAAGCCAAGACCCCAGTATTAATAGAGGAAATAGATGATGAATTTATTGATGATGATGAATTGGAGATATACGAAGATACCGAAGATTTCAAGTAATTATCGTTGTCTAAAACCAATCAACAACAAATCGTCTTATTCATTTACATGTTAATCCAAAAGTAAAAAACGATTACCCAATTAATGGGTAATCGTTTTTTTATTTAATTATATTTTTGGAACTTATCTGAATAAAATGGTCTAATCGTTAAGCACTGCTAAATACTTACTTGTACTCCAGAATTTATCCGGCTGAATGATACGTAAATTAGTGTATTCACCATTTTCTTTCTCAAGCATATAGGAATCCGTTGGATGCGTTGTTATTACTTTCGCTTTTTTACTATTTATGGGGATATTAAGGACTAGAGTGTAATCTATTCGTGTAAAGTTGTTTTTGTCAACATCAGCATTTAATTTCGGTGTCTTGCCCATTCCAAGTACCCCTCCTGTTTTATTGATTATTTTCTTTTGCTCCATTTCTTTTGATTTTCCAACTAAATAATATGCTGTGTGGATGGATGCGATCTGATCGGCAATTATTTTGGATTGCGAAGCGCTTGTATTTGAAAGTGTATCAATGGATGTCTGTAATTGTGCCATTTGTGTATTAGCAGAATTTAATTTTTCGTTAAGGGTTTGAAGTTCCATGTTTTTTGCCGAGATGTCCTCATTTAAACTCGCGATCATTTTTTGAAATTCGTTAATTTTCAAAGAATTGTTTTTTAATTTGCGGTTTAGCTCAGCTATTTTTGCTTTGTTTTGATTCAGCAAATTATTTATGGAAGCAATCTGAGAATTAATACGATTTTTAGTATTGCTTACAAATTTGCCTCCTGGCGTTTCAACCTCTGTTGATATGATGTTTTGCATTAATGCAACTGAATCGAGATTTTGTTTTATGTCATTAAAAGAGAACAAAAGGTCGTTTATTGTAGAATCTTTTGAACTCGCGACCATAGTGAGCGAATCGAGTTTATAAGATAATTGTTTCTGTTGCATTTCTGCTTCTTGGTTACAAGACGATAAAAGAATTACTGTTGCCAGTATAGGTACTAAAAGAATTTTCATGTTTTTTTATTTTTAGGGTTAGTTTGTAAATTAAATTTAAAATAATATGCCAATGGATTTATTTCCCAATTTGTAATAACTCGCTGATAGTTTTTGTTAATTGAGAGGATGAATTAAAAAGGGTTTCGTTAGCTTTTACAATTAAATTGATTAATGTTTTTCAACTTTAAATTGAGCTTTACTTTTCGCTTTTTAATTCAATTTTTTCCTGTTTCGGATTTTTTACTATCATATCTTCTATGTTCCCATTCAGGTCAATACACTCCCCGTTTTTCAATGCTATATTTATACCGTCTGATCTTAAAATATTTCCATCCATTGTCACTTTGGAGCCGTCTCTGAGCGTAACCAATGCGGTGGTGGGTACTCCATCCTTTTTAAGCATCATTATTCCATCTTTTAAAATAGCGCAATATTTTCCGTTTTTTTCCAGCTCACGGTTTCCTGTTGTATCCTTGATCTGTGAAAATGCATTTAATGAAAAAATGCAGATTGTTATTAAGAAGATTGTTGATTTCATATTTTTTTCAATTTAATAAGCTTAAGGTTTAGAGAATCATTTTATTTAGATGCCAGATCTCCATTTAAAACCCCATCTTTTTTCATCTTTGCAACAATTATGTTTGAAAATTCTTTCGAAAAGGTTTCCAACCCTGCAGGGTTATAGGTTCTTGATTGAGCTGACCAAACTAATTTTTCTGTTTTGACGTCATATAAATTCGTTTCAATGAAATAAATTTTATCCTGAACATAATATCCCGGATCGTAAGAGTAAGGATAGCGGTAACTATAGTATCCCCAAAAATTGTCATAGTAATTATACCCAATTATTGGATTGTAAGAAAAACTTCCGGGAATATACCTCGTTTCTGTTTCCTTGTTAATTAATGAAATGGTGAGAATTGCATCTACATTTTTATTCTTTACATTTTTCATGATGGCTTCTTTATCAGAATCTGTGTTGTGTATATCAGGTGGAAACTCAGAAATGCTTTTTAATACATTTACTCCGTTACCAAGTGCCAAAGCGACTTCATTTTCTAATGTAACTTTGGCTATTGTATTACTTGTTAGAGCTGCAACTAAAATCCTGCTGTATTTTTGGGGAAGTACGCTGGGGCTTTTCCAGGATGCTGTTATAACAGTTGATGGCCCGCAACTTGTAAAAAGGATAGCAATAAATGAAAAATATGCAAGGGCCGGGATTTTATAAATATTTTTAGTTGAAGTTTTCATTTTTCTATTTTAAATTTTATTTACTCATTTTCTCAGCCTGGATTTCCTCTGTTAAAGAAGCATCCATGGTGATGGAAAGAAATAATGCTCTTGAAACCGGGCAATTGTCCCTGGCATTGATTGCATATTCTTCAAATTTCTCTTTGCTGATACCGGGTACCTTGGCTTTTACAATTAGATGGGAATGCCCGATAACACCTTTCTCTAGTGTAACTTCCGATTTTGTTTCAATTGTATCAGCAATAAAGCCTGCATCTTCCAATAGGAAGCTTAGTTTCATTGTAAAACATCCTGCGTGCGCAGCAGCAATTAATTCTTCAGGATTAGTGCCCTTCTCATTTTCAAAGCGCGTGTTATATGCATAATACGCATTATCAATCGCGCGACTTTGAGAAGTAATTTTCCCACTTCCCGTTTTTCCCGAACCATGCCAGATTGCTTTTGATGTTCGTTTCATGATTTTTTTTAAATTAATGTTTAAACTCTCTTTTAAATTCTTCGTTAGCCTGGCGATCGAATAAAATTGGTTTTGTTTTTCCAGACATGATTCGACTTCAATTATTACTAAAAGTATTATGCCATAATTGAGATTTTAAAATTTTTTAATAGTTGAGAATTAATTTTCATGGATTTTTGAAATAATTCTTTACGAAGGATTTTAATATCTCATGATCAATTGAAAAAAATATTTTTGTTAGGAGTGTAATTTAGTTCATTCTTTGGCGAATCTAAAAACGTTTTAAAAAAATGGTAATTAGTTCTACAATTCGTTGAATTAATTGCCCATTTGTGACTTTGCAGATAAAAACAACTCCAGTATTTTTGGGCATAATTATTAGTTGTTTCTTAATAGATTAAAAAAAAATGTCCCAAGTTTTTGTTTTTATATTTTGAATTGATCGTTTTTATAAAAAAAATAATTATGGAAGAGAAAAATAAAGTTGAAAAATTCCTTAAAGACGTAAAGGAGTATGCTGAAGTCCGATTTGATATAGTTTCCCTTAATGTTCAGGATAAATTTTCGGATATCGTATCGTCACTTGTCTCAATAATAATACTATCGGTAATGGCCCTATTGATATTATTATTTGCAGGTATTGGCGCAGCGATATGGCTTGGGGATTATTTTAATAATGCTTCGGTTGGATTTTTTTGCATAACAGGATTTTATCTTCTTCTTGCTTTCCTTATACTCTTTAACCGTGAGAAATGGATAAAATTTCCAGTAATGAATTCTTTGATAAAAAAAATACATTTTAATGATGAAAATTAATTCACTTGCAGATCTTAAAACTGAACAAAAGAGATTACTTCAGCGAAAAGAGGTTCTTGAAACAGAGATTATAACTGGTTTTGAAAAATTTAAAGAAGAATTAGGGCCCTTAAGTTCATTTACTAAAGGTGCTGGAAATATATTGGTGAGTAAAGACAATGGGATTCTTGGCAATTCATTGGGATCCATTGCCAATTTTATAACAAAAAACGTATTGCTTAAAAATTCCGGTTTTATTACCCGATTGATAGTCCCATATCTGGTCAAAAATTCTACAAGTAGTTTGGTGGAAAACAATAAATCGAAAATTGTTGATTGGGTTGGGAATGTATTTTCCAAATTTGCGGGTAAAAAAGCCGGATAAGGTTGACTGCCCGGGAAAGCTAATTACTCTGAAGTCATAATTCCTTGAAGTTGCAATTAATTCTACAATCTGTTGAAATTATTCTCCACTTTTTCATTATAAATTACCGAAATGGGGTTATTTTTTTTGGCATGGTTTTTCTCTATCCCGTATTTAAATAAAAACTAAAAAAATATATAACATGACAACAAATGGGAAAATTATCGGAGCATTATTGCTCGGTGCAGCTGCAGGTGCAGTATTAGGTTTATTATTCGCTCCAAGCAAAGGAAGTGATTTAAGACAAAAGATCAAAGATAGCACCAGCGATCTTGCTGATGAATTATCAGACAAAATTAAGGAAGGTAAAGAAGCTTTATCCGGATTAAAAGAAAGAGTTATGTCAGAGGGTGGAGATCATAAAATGAGCTAAAAGCTGAGAATCCTTAAAAAACAGCTATTTGAAAAACGACAGATAAATTGGTGCAAGGAAAGGATTCCATATTTTGTTTTTAGTTATAGGATGAAAACAATTAGAAGAGAAAAAAATGTTAATCAAAAAATGAAATTGGTTAAATTACTATAGCATTGGTAGCGCTTAATTGTCATTTTATTTTTAAAATTTTATTTCCTTCCCTTGCTCAATTGTTGCTTTGGTTAGAAACGCTTAGAATAATTTATTTTTAACAACAATTCATTATCAGTAATACTATTTCAACCATTTATCTTCAATATTTATTAATTTATGAACCAGCGCCAGCATCAGCAACAAAAACAGCAGCAAAAGCAAGGTTATTATATGTCGCAGCAGCATTTAAAGTTGATGCATATTATGCATTTATCAGGTTATGCGCTGCAAGAATATATTGCTAATGAAATTGAAATGAATCCAGTTTTGGAAATGGAAAAGGAAGTAGAAGTTGAGTTAAAGAATAATGAGGATGACGATTCATTTGATTCCGAATTGGTATGGGATTCGGAGGATGAGTCTTTTGAAAAAAATTACAAACAAACAACTTCTAATGAAGATTACTACGAAGCTCCGATAGTCCAGTATTATTCTTTACAGGAAAATTTGAAAGTTCAAATTCAGATGTTGAATTTAAGTGCTGAATTAACTGAAATTATTTATTATTTGATAGATGAATTAAACGATGATGGGTATTTACCAACGCCTTTGTCGGAAGTTACTGACGACTATGAGTTTTGTAATGGGAAGATTGTTCTGGAAGAGAAAATTGAAAATGCTCTTAACACTTTGCAAAAGTGTGAGCCGGCTGGTGTAGGCGCAAGAGATCTCCGTGAATGTTTACTCTTACAGCTTAGAAGAAAAAAGAAAACGGATCATAAAATTCATAAATTATCAATGCGGTTGTTGGAAGAGGAATACCCGGCTTTTGTTCAGCGTCAATACCTTAAAATTAAAACAGCCTTGGATATTTCATCGGAAGAGTTAGAAAAATGTATTCACTATATCAGTAAACTAAGCCCCAAACCGGTCACAGAAATTAATAAATATGAATTACTCAAAGAACAAATAATTCCTGATTTTGAAGTAACTGTGGAGGATCATGAATTATATGTATCGCTCACTTCATCAGAGTTTGTGAAACTTCTTGTGAATACAAATTATGCTTCAAAGGATATGAATATCCGCAATAATGCTGAACGAAAACAGGTAGAAGACTATTATAAAAATTTGGTTTCAGACGCCAATTCACTTGTAAATGCTTTAAAGGAAAGGGAAACAACGATGATCAATGTTATGAAAGTAATTGTTCAAATGCAACCTGATTTTTTTAAAAGCGGTGACATTAAGGAATTGCACCCTATGATACTTCAGGATATTGCGCTTTCTACAGGATTCGATATTAGTACAGTATCGCGAATAACAAGTAATAAACATGTACAAACACCGTTTGGAATATTTGGATTGAAGAATTTGTTTATGAGAGCTATACCTTCCGAAAGAGTTGATTCTTCTCCATCTACATCAATTCAGGTTCAGGAACTTATTCAACAAATCGTTAAAAAGGAGAATAAAGCCAAACCTTTGTCTGATACTCATATTATGCAGTTATTAAAGAAACAGGAAATATCAATTGCAAGAAGGACAGTGGTCAAATACCGCGAATTGGCTGGCGTTCCTAATAGTACTATGCGTAGGGAACAAGAAATGATTTTAAATGAGTAAACTGGATTTTTCTCTGCCAAATAATTTTAAAAAATATTAACTATAAGTCTAAATTAAAAAAATCATGAATTTAAGAAGTATTGTTTTGGTCGGATTAATAGCCGTAATTTCATTGAATTCGTGCGCCACAAAGGAAGAGCGAATAGAAAATGTTCAGGAAAAAGTATTGGATGTTAAAGAAGATCTAAAGAAGGCGCAAGAAGAATTTGTTACTGAATCGGAAAAACGAATTGAAGAAAATAGATTAAAAATTGATGAGTTAAGAATAAAAATTGCGAATTCTGATATAAAATTACGTGAAGAGTATTTGGTAAGAGTGAATAAATTGGAGCAAAGAAATACTGAATTAAAATCCAAACTCAAAGATTATAAGGAAGAGGGAAAGGATAAATGGGAAGAATTTAAACGTGAATTTAATCATGATATGGATGAGTTTGGAAAAGCATTGAAAGATCTTGTTATTGATAATAAAAAATAAGGATGTTTGAAATGAAACCGGGAAGAAATTTTATTTCTTCCCGGTTGATTTTTTATAGTTGATTATTTCTCTCCCGGTTTTTTATTTTGTTGTGATCTTTCAACAACTTCTTGAATTCGTTTGTTGCGGGTTGCCTCTCTTTTTGCTAAATTGATCCAATAAGCATACATAAGCTGAATGGAAGGGGAGAAGGAGTTGAAATTTTTTAGTGCTTGAGGTTTTAAAGCCAATACCTTCTTAAGGTCCAATGGTATAGAGAAAGTTTTAGTTGTGGGAATTATTTTATTGTTTTTTATGCCTTCCTGATATTTTTCAAGACCCCACTTAGTCATTTTTTTCGCCTTTATCATTTTTTTTGCTCTTTCGATATTAAGGATCGACCACTGACTTTTGCTTCTTCGGGGAGTGTAACGTTGAATATATTTTTCAGCATCGATATTTTTTACTTTCCCATCTATCCAGCCAAAACAAATGGCTTCTTCCACTGCGTCATTATAAGGAATTCTTATTTTACTCGAGGCTTTTTTGTAATAAATTAGCCAAATTTCCTTTTTAGAATCATGATTTTTTTTGAACCAGGAGCGCAATTCTTTTCTGTCTTTTACATATAATGTCTCCATGAAAAGTTTTTTTTATTTCATTTTGATCATGCCAAAGTTCTTTTCATGAGAAAAGATTTTTCAGAGATGACCTATCATAGGGTACATTGTATATTTAGAATTTACCTTTTCTCCGGTGGCGAAATTTTGTACCCATTTATCACAATCAGGAATGTATTTCATGTTTAATTTCTTCGATCATTTTTTCACAAAACGCTGTGAGGTCTTTCGCGCTTCTGCTTGTGATCAATCCGTTATCCACTACCACTTCTTCATCGCTCCAATGTGCACCGGCATTTATCAGATCTGTTTTAAGTGTTTTATAAGAAGTCAACCGTTTCCCTTTTAATTTCCCTGTTTCAATTAATATCCAGGGTGCATGACAAATTGCTGCAATAGTTTTTCCTTGTTCAAAAAAATCAGAAACAAATTTAACAGCATCAGCATTAACTCTTAAGGAATCAGAATTTATAACTCCACCTGGCAAAATCAATATATCATAATCTGCCGACATTGCATTCTCAATCGATTTATCAACTTTGAATTCATCGCCCCAGTTTCTTTCTTTCCATCCTTTTATTGTTCCTTTTTTTATAGAAATTACATCTGCCGCAATTCCTTCTTTTATCAAAGCTTCTAATGGTTTCTCAAATTCGGATTGCTCAAAACCATCCGTAGCGAGGATGGCTGCTCTTTTTTTGTTTAGTTGTTTTTCCATAAAAATATAGACATGTTAAATTTCTATAAAAAAAGTAAAAAAAGATATGCCATTAAATCGAGGCCAATGAAAAAGGATCTCTTTTTTGTAATTAGATATTTTAAGTCAATTAAGTTAGCCTCAGATTTTACTTAAATGTCTCATTTTCAGGGTAAAAAAAAGAGTAGAAAATTTTATTTTTCTACTCTTTTAATGAAATTTAATTCTTT
>JAZKBX010000313.1:10546-11659 GCA_040388455.1 Bacteroidota bacterium | reverse complement strand
GGACCAATTTACTTTAGTAAATTGGTCCGCTTTTTTTATATAAAATCTGGTATATAAGCTATTTAAAACTAATTTTTCGCATCAACTTTAAAATCAAGGATTACTTTGCTGCCATTATCTTCAAATGAAACATTATCGGCAAGGTTACGCATTAAAAATACTCCGCGGCCATTAGGGTTAGCTATGTTTTCGGGGTTAGTAGGATCCGGTAAATTAGAATAATTAAAACCCGGACCTTCATCTTTTACAATGAACGAAACAAGATTTGGAGATGTTTTGAAAGAAATATCAATATTTTTGCTTGCATTGGCCTGATTCCCATGGTATATGGCATTGTTAACAGCTTCGGTTAAAGCCACTAAAATATTACCGTAAAAATCCTGGCTGATGTTAAACAGGTCGCAAACATCTTCTATCATTCGTTCCACTAATATTATATTTTCGGCTTTCGAAGATATCCGGATTTTTTGATTTGCTGCTAGTACCATTTTATTCTTCAAAGTTGTTAAAGTATTGGTTAACTTTTGATTTGTAGAAAGGATTTAAAGACGGTGAAACCGTTTTTAATAGTTCCGTTTCTTTCTCTTTAAGTCTGTTATACTCTAAAAATTCATTAGGGTTACTAAAAGTTTCATTTTTTGCTTCATTCGACTGTCTTTTTTCATCCATTTCTCTTTCTTTCTCAGCCTTTTCGCTCTCCAGCAGGCGAGTTAATATTTCTTCCTGGCGGTTAATAGTTTCCTGGCTGATCATTTTATTTACCAGGTCGGTTTCCGTTTCTTCCATTTTTTCGGCAAGTTTACTCATTCCGCCTCCTCCTTTGCCATCTTTATTGATCTGATCAGCCATTTTTTGAAACTCTTTACGGATAGCTTCCTGTTGTGCAGCAAGTTGAGCAAGTTCCTGGCTCATTCCGGAACCTCCTTTACCGGGTTTATCGCCTGGTTTGTTACCGCCATTCTCCATTCCTTCCTTCAATTTCTTGATCTGCTGATTGAGCTGTTCCTGCATTTTGCGCATACCGGCTGCAGAAGGCTTTTTGCCTGCTCCTCCCGGTTTTTTGCAACTTCCGCTTCCGGGAGGGCCATCCTTGGGTTTTGCATCCGCCTGCAT
>JAZKBX010000313.1:0-10446 GCA_040388455.1 Bacteroidota bacterium | reverse complement strand
CTATCCTCGATCATTTTGGAATCATCGTGTAATTTTTTTTGTTTTTGATTGATCTTGAAAAACTGAGGGTCATTGGTTTTTGCTTTTGACAGTTCGCCCATCAAAGCTTCCTGTCCAAAGGAGAGTTGGAGCAGATTTTCAAGGATACCACGTAATTTATCAATGTCTTCACTTTGAGCTTCCTCCTCCATTTCCTGTTGCATTTTGGAAAGTTTCTCGCTCATCTTTTTCATTTTTTGTGCAGCACTTTTTTGAGATTTAGAGGCATTTTTCTTTTCCTTTTTATCCAGTTGTTCACTGCTTTTCTCCATGTCTTTTTTAATGTCTTCCTGCTCAGGCTCTGTATTCTCCATTTTTTTAGGCTCTTCCAACTCAGCATTCTTTTTCTCCAGATCTTTCAAATCCTTTTTAGCCTCTTCAAATTCTTTATTCAACTCATCTTGTTTTGCTTTTTGTTCTTCAGCATTTGTATTCTTTTCTTCTGTTTTTTTAGAAAGTTCCTCTTCTTTTTTTGCCAACTCGTCCAATTTTTCAATACTTTTCTGCAATTTCTGCTCAAATTCCAGTTGTTTAAAAACCTCCAGGTTACGATCTAGTTCCTTCATTAGATCCTTATTATCAAGCTTCATTTTTTCTAATGCTTCCTGTACTTTGTTTTTATCCAGTTTTTCAAGCAGTTTTTGTAATTCGTTGTATTTCTCTTTTAATTCAGGTGTCATTACTTTATCAAACAACTCTTCTAATTCTTTTTGTTTTTCCAGAATTTTTTCGTCTGGTTGTTTGTATTCGCTTTGCTGTTCGTTGTTTTGTTTGTTTTCGTTTTTTATTTTTTCAACGTTTTGCTGCAATTTTTTTTGTTTGTCAAGCAGATCTTCGAGTTTCTTTTTTTCTTCCCATGAAAGCGTTTTTTTCTCGGCAATTTTGCGTTGCAACTCACTTATTTCTTTCTGCACTTCTTTTGCCTGATCGATGCTTTCCAATAGATCGTCTTTAATTTTATTATTGTTTTTATCGGTATTCTTTTCCAGTTCTTTAAGGGTTGGCGCTTTAAAGATCATTTTTTGTGAGCGGCTGGATTTACTTCCGGTAACGCCATCATTATCCCATATCTCAAAATAATATTCGATCTGATCACCGGGAGAAACGCCCAATTCATTCATGTCCCAGTAATGATAGAACTGATCCTGAGTAAGGTTTTTGTTGATCGCAACAGCCCTTAAATTAGTAGTAAGTTTTTTTTCGTCAGTACCGGCAGCAGAATCATTGTTGGTGATGTAATGATAGTTGAACGTTAGTTTATTGAAACCATAATCATCTTTTACCTCACCGCGAAAATAAATACGCTTGGTAGATGTGGTATCTTTTTTCTCTTCTACATTTATTTGCGGGTAGGCATCCGGAATTACATTGATAATGTAAGTTACTGAATCTTTATTTTTTAAAAACTGGTTAGCAGTAGAAACTGAGTAGATCTTATCCTTAAAAAGCCGGGTGGAATAATTAAATGAATTTTCAGAAACGGGTGATACAGCAAAGGACGTATCATTAAAATTTATTCGCAACTGATCAGTGTTTTTAGTGCTGAAGCTCCATGAAACTTTTGTTCCTGCAGGAACCACAAGATCTCCTGTGTTTTTAACAATTTCATCTTTTTTGTTCAGGTATTTGGGGTATCCCAATGCGATATCAAAATTTAGTAAAACAGGATTTGGCAAAGCTACCAATTCATATTCCTTCGATTTAAAGCCATCAGCAGATAGGTGAAAGCTCGTATTTTTTTGAACATTTTTAAAAAGATAATTAAAATTTACAATGTTTTCCTTTTCTAATTTGTATTCGTTTCCATTTATCTCAACGTAAACATTGTCCGGAACTTCATCGCCTGTGAGGTTTACTTTTAATTCAAAATCCTGCTGAGTAACGGTTGTTAAATCACTATTGGTGATCACAAACTGAAAGGGTGATTCTTTTTCAAAAAAATCAGTGTGTTTTACCAAGCGTTTGGTTCCGTCTGTGATAATACTTGGTGCTGAAAATAAAATAACCGCGATAAGCAAAACGGGTATCAATGCATATTTCAGATATTTTTTATTTTCCGAAAGATCAATTGCCGAAGTAAATTCAATAGGTTTTAATTCCTTTATTTTTTGATTGATACTTGCTTCTAAAAGGGAGATGTTAGATATTGGATTTGAGATGTTAGATGTTTCTTGCTGCAATTGAAGAGTATTCAATAATTTATCCTGAACATTTGTAAAGTGTTTCCCGATAATGTTTGCAGCCTCTTCGTAAGAAATAAGTTGTCCTAATTTATAAAGTTTAGAAAGGGGAATTACAATATATTTTACCGATATAAATCCGCTGGCAACAATAAATGAATAAAATAAAACGGTACGTATTGCAGTATTGAAGTGTGCGTAATATTCAAGCACAGTAAGGGATATAAAAAACAGCAATACCAAGCCTGTACTATAAATCAGGCCACGTAACAGCTGATTTTTATAGTACTTACGGATGAAGCCATCCAGTTTTTTAATTAAACTTTGGTAATCGTTCGCTTTCATTTTTTAATTTAAACGCAAATAAAATTAGGATGTTGTATTATAACAAAGATAAGCAATTGTGCATGTAATTTGTCTAAGGAGTTTATTGGGGAATAAAAGTTTAACAATTTTTAGGAGTTTCTTATAAATTAGATTGCGATCATCGGTATTATATTAATTTCCGGATATCTATACATTTTAAATACCTTTATGATCATACAAATTATTAACGGATTGTAAAAGCATTGTGGAAGCCCTTTTTCAACAAATAAAAACCATCTATCCGATTTCGAAAGAAGCTGAAAGATCATTGGCCGAAATCTGTACCGAGGTACATTTTAAAAAAAGCACAGATGTGCAACCTATCGGGCATACCTGCAAAACCATTTATTTTGTGAAGAAAGGATGTGTAAGGATTTATTATTTCAAGGATGCCACTGGCATAACCGAAAGTTTTGAATTTGAAAATGCCTTTGTTGCAAGGGCCGAAAGTTTATTTACCGGAAAACCATCTCGAAAGGCCATTCAGGCTATTGAGGATACTGTATTAATTGCCATTGATTCAAACAAATTATTTAAACTTTTTGATTCATACCATGATCTGGAACGACTGTTCCGTAAGATCATTGAAGCGGCATATGTCAATACAGTAAACCGAATTGAAAGCTTACAATTTAATACTGCTGATGAGCGCTATTTTAATTTACTAAAAGATCATACTAACATTTTGAAAAGGGTTCCACTAAAGTTCATCGCATCTTATTTAGGAATCACCCAAGTTAGCTTAAGCCGGATCAGGGCGCATAAGTGATTATTTATCATATGTTAAATACTTCCATTTAAGAGGGGCGTAACTTTGTAATAAATAAAAAGCAAAGTAATGAAAAACGTTAACCTCGGATTAAAAGAAAACTGGAAGCAGTTCACTCTTCTTGTTATTATCAATGCCTTCGTTGGCGGTATGGTTGGATTAGAAAGAGCTATTCTTCCTAAAATAGCCGAAGGTGAATTTCATCTTGCAGCAAATACCGCCATTCTTTCCTTCATTATAGTATTCGGAATTGTAAAAGCAATTACCAATTATTTTACCGGTTCTTTAGCAAATAAATTCGGCAGAAAAAATTTGCTTACCATTGGCTGGCTGTTTGCCATTCCTGTTCCTTTTATCCTGATGTATGCTCCAAACTGGAACTGGATCATTGCTGCAAATATATTGTTGGGTATCAACCAGGGTTTGACCTGGAGCAGCACCGTTGTAATGAAAATAGATCTTGTTGGTGAAAAGCAAAGAGGTTTTGCAATGGGCTTAAATGAGTTTGCCGGTTATCTTTCTGTAGCTATTGTGGCTTTTCTTACCGGTTGGATTGCCGGACAATATGGATTAAGACCATATCCGTTTTACATTGGAATTGTTTTATCCTTATTAGGGTTTTTCGGAAGTTGGTTGTTAATAAAGGATACCAAACATCATGTTGCAAAAGAATCAAATTCCAGCAATATCCCCACATTAAAGAATATATTTTGGGATACAACATGGAAAAATAAAAACCTTGGTTCTGTAACGCAAGCCGGATTAATTAATAATTTGAACGATGGAATGGTTTGGGGTATCTTCCCAATTCTATTGTCACAAAAAGATTTCAGCTTGGAGCAAATTGGAATAATAACAGCAACGTATCCCGCTGTTTGGGGCTTAGGACAATTAATAACAGGGAAAATGGCAGACCATTTTTGTAAAAAGAATATGTTGTTTACAGGTATGTTTTTACAAGGCATTACTTTGTTGGTAATGCCTTGGGCAGAAACAATGACTCATTTTATTTTTCTTTCAGTTGTTTTAGGCTGGGGCACTGCAATGGTTTACCCCACTTTCCTTGCAACGGTTGCAGAAAATACCAATCCTATGGACAGGCCCAAAAGTTTAGGGATATTTCGCTTATGGCGGGATCTGGGCTATGCTATTGGTGCTATTTTAACAGGAATAATTGCGGATGCATTAGGTATCGCCTCTTCAATAATTGTAATTGGGCTACTGACAGTTGGTTCCGCAATAGTAATTCAATACCGTATGAAATGCAGTGACGATAATTCGAAAAAACTTTGGAATTGGTTTATACCTAAAAATAAAATAAATGGAGAACATACAAATAGTCAATTGCATTGCTCTTGAGAAGTTAAAGCAATTAATAGCAGACAAAAAACAAGAGGTAAAAATTATTGATGTTCGTGATCGGGAAGAGTTTGATCAACAGCATATACCCGGTGCTATGAATATTGCAATTTCGGAATTGGAACTGGTCAGCAAATTGTTTGATAAAGCAGATATCATTATAACAGCTTGTGGCAAAGGTGGGGGGAGATCTACACAGGCAGCGGAGAAGTTAAATGAAATGGGATTTAAAAAATCTAATTGGCTTTGTGGAGGAACTTTTGGATGGTATGAAATACAAATACAATAAGTTAAAAATAATTAATTTCTTTGCGCAATAAATTCAATTGTAACAATTGTAACCTAAAATGATTTATATCATGCGACCTTTGTATCATATTTAATAAAATAAAAACAAAATGGAAATAATAGGTTATTTGTCATCAATTTTAATTGGCGTTTCGTTAGGACTTATAGGCAGCGGGGGCAGCATTTTAACGGTGCCGGTATTGGTTTATCTTTTTTCCGTGGATGCAGTAATAGCAACAGCCTATTCTTTATTTATTGTAGGTTTCACCAGTGCCATAGGTTCTGTGGGTTATTTAAGAAAAGGCCTGGTAAATATTAAAACAGCCTTAGTATTTGGAGCGCCTTCCATTGTGGCGGTGTTTTTAACAAGAGCCTGTATTGTACCCGCTATACCAAAAGAGGTTTTTACAATAGGTTCTTTTGTTGTAACCAAGAGTATTTTAATGATGCTGCTTTTTGCTGTACTAATGGTAGCAGCATCTTACAGTATGATCAAAAAAGATAAAAAGAAAAAAGAAGAAGATCCTGGTCCGCAAAAATTTAATTACCCTTTAATTTTGATCGAAGGGGCTGTTGTTGGTGTGATTACCGGATTAGTTGGAGCCGGTGGAGGATTTTTAATAATACCAGCTTTGGTTCTGTTGTCTAAACTGCCCATGAAAGAAGCTGTTGGCACCTCTTTAGTTATCATTGCTGCAAAATCCTTAATAGGTTTTTTTGGTGAAGGAGGCGAAACTATAATTGACTGGAGCTTATTAACAATTGTTTCTGCATTCGCTACAGTAGGGATTTTTATTGGGATTTTCTTATCAAAAAAAATAGATGGAGCAAAACTTAAACCCATATTTGGTTGGTTTGTATTGTTGATGGGCATTTATGTCATCATAAAAGAAACTCTTTTAAAAAACAGCTAACATACAAAACAAAGTAAATATGATTAATTTTATACTTGACTTTAAAATGTAAATTATAATCTATGCTGAATGATTTAAAAAACAAATTCTCTTCCATCTTTGAGAATGAACTGATCAATGAAATAATTGCAGTTGGAGAGGTGCATAGCTTAAAGGAAGGTGATGTTATCATGGATTACGGGAAATCAATCCATTTTATGCCAATAATACTTAGTGGTACGATCAGGGTAATGCGAAAAGATGAAGAAGACAGGGAAATTATTTTATACTATTTAAGTGATAATGAAAGTTGCGCGATGGCCTATGCTTGCTGTATGGAAGCAAAGAGAAGCGAGATAAAAGCCATTGCCGAAGATAATGTTGAACTGATCACAATTCCACATAATAAATTAGACGAGTGGCTTTTCAAATATCCAAGTTGGAAAAGTTATGTTTTTAGCAGTTTTACCCATAGGTTTAATGAGCTCTTAAAATCCTTAGAAAGCGTGGCTTTCCATAAGTTGGACGAACGATTGGTGAACTACTTAAAAAACAAATCGAAAGTGTCAGGTAAGACTTCTATACTGCTTTCCCACAATCAAATTGCAGAGGAGATGGGAACCAGCAGAGTGGTGATTTCGCGATTATTAAAACAATTGGAAAATGATAAAAAACTTGTTTTATACCGGAATGAGATCAAATTATTAAGTACCTTTTAGTAAACGTGTAGCCAGCACTTACGGAATTTTTATTCCTTTAACACGGCAATGAAAGTTTAAAAATCCAACATTAATTTTACTCAGGTGTACTTCTCGAAAAATTCAGAGAAGTACGCTTTTTATTTTCCTCAGACTATTTTTTGAGTGATTGCAAAAATTACGTTGCCTTCCACAATTGTTAATTTATTGTTTCAAGGCAATGTCCAAACATTCCATAACCACACGTTGAACACCGTGTATGATCTCAGGAGTGTGCGCTTCAGAAATAAATCCTACTTCATATCCGGAAGGACCCATATAAATGCTTCGCGCAAGTAATTCTTTGTGAAGGATCTTAAAATAATTCATGCTTTCTGGAACAATTTCTTCGGCTGACTGTATGCTTAATGCATCAGTAAAAGCAAACCAAAAAATAGAACCAATAGAAAACACTCTGAAACTGTAACGGTGAAGTGCAGCATAATCATTCAAAGCATTTACAAATACCGAAGTTTTTTTCTCGAGCTCATCATAAAAACCCGGTTTCAAACATTCCGTCAATTGTGCTATTCCGGCTGCCATCGCAACAGGATTTCCGCTTAAGGTCCCGGCCTGATAAACATTTCCTTCAGGAGAAATATGGCTCATGATCTCAGCGCTTGCGCCATACATGCCTACTGGCAGTCCTCCACCGATAATTTTACCATACGTGATAATATCCGGTTGAATATCATAATAACCTGCAGCACCTGTAAATCCTACACGAAAACCGCTGATCACTTCATCAAAAAGTAATAATGTTTTATTTTCGGTACAGATATTACGAAGAAATTGCAGGTACTCTTTACGTTGCAATAACAAACCATTGTTTGCCGGTATTGGTTCAATAATTATACATGCGATCTGATCTTTAAAATCTGCGAATGCTTGTTTTACGGCTTGTTCATTATTTAATGAAACTACAATTGTTTCGTTAACAAAACTTTCAGGAACACCTGCCGATGATGAATTTCCAAATGTTACCAGTCCTGAACCGGCTTTTACTAAAAGAGAATCACTGTGTCCGTGATAACATCCTTCGAATTTTAATATTTTATTTCTTTTGGTATACCCTCTGGCCAAACGTATTGCGCTCATCACTGCTTCAGTACCTGAATTTACAAAACGTATTTTTTGAATATATTTATTATTATTCAAAATCAATTCTGCCAATTCATTTTCCAATGCAGTAGGTGCCCCGAATGTGCAGCCTTTTTCCACTGTTTTTTTTATAGCATCATTTACTTTATCATTTGCATGACCTAATATTAAAGGCCCCCATGAGCCACAAAAATCAGTGAATTTATTTCCATCGGCATCCCATATCTGTGAACCTTTACCACGTTCAATAAATAAAGGTGTGCCTCCAACAGAGCGGAAGGCACGCACAGGGGAGTTTACTCCACCGGGAAAATATGTTTTTGCTTTTTCAAATAAAGCTTCTGATTTTTCTCTTTTCATTGTATTTAATTTGTTTTTTGAACCCGAATCATCAAGGTATTCATTTTACGAATTTGTAAAATTTATGCCATGCTTAATTCATAATTCAAATTTGTTGACTGCAAATATATATCTTTGAAATCAATTTTTTAATACAATCGGAGAGTTTGCGAAGTTTGGGAAAGAGTGATGATAAAAATGGTTTTGTATATTTAAAATTCTACTTTACATACATCAGTTTTTTATAGCCGAAAAAAATGAATATTGAAGAACTAAGGGAATATTGTATTTCTAAAAAAGGTGTAACAGAAAGTTTGCCTTTTGGTCCTGAAACATTAGTATTTAAGGTAATGGGCAAAGCTTTTTTGCTTACCGGTATGGATGGGCGCCCTTTGCAATTCAATGTAAAGTGCGATCCTGAAAAAGCAATTGAACTACGGGAGAAATATACTTGCGTGATACCGGGCTATCATATGAACAAAAAGCATTGGAATACGATTATTGTTGATGGTACTGTTTCAACAAACTTATTACATGTGTGGATAACAGATTCTTATGACCTTGTGGTTTCAGGTCTTACAAGAAAAGCGAAACAGGAGCTAATGGAATTAAAATAATATTTAGAAGAAACAAAAATTATGAAGTACGAAAACACGCTTGAATTTGCAAAGCAACAAGATGCGATTGATCCACTAAAGGCTTATCGCAATAAGTTTTACTTTCCAATGATGCATGGTCGCGAGGCAGTTTATTTGACCGGTAATTCATTAGGCCTGCAACCTAAAGCCACACAGGATTATGTTTTGAATGAACTGGAAGATTGGGCTACATTTGGTGTAGAGGGTCACTTTCATGCGCGTAAGCCGTGGCTTTCGTATCATGAGCAGTTTGCCGAACCTGTTGCAAAAATTGTTGGTGCAAAGCCCGATGAAATTGTGGTGATGAACCAGCTTACGGTGAATCTACATTTATTAATGGTAAGCTTTTATCGTCCTACAAAAGAACGTTACAAAATTTTATGTGAAGCAAAAGCATTTCCTTCCGACCAATATGCTTTGGAATCGCAAGTGAAATTTCATGGTTATGATCCTGGAGATGCGATCATTGAAGTAACACCGCGCGAAGGAGAATATTGCATCCGTCATGAAGATATTTTGGAAGCCATAGAAAAAAATAAAAATTCCATTGCACTCATCATGATTGGTGGTGTGAATTACTATAACGGACAGGTTTTTGACATGAAAGCCATTACTGAAGCCGGTCACAAAGCCGGTGCAGTTGTTGGTTTTGATCTAGCACATGCTGCCGGAAATTTAAAATTACAATTGCATGATTGGAATGTTGACTTTGCATGTTGGTGTACGTATAAATATTTAAACTCCGGTCCCGGAAGTGTGGGAGGTGTTTTTATTCATCAACACAATTTGAATAAACCCGATACTTCACGTTTTGCAGGCTGGTGGGGACATGATAAAGCATCCCGTTTTAAAATGGAAAAAGGTTTTGTTCCTATGCCAACAGCCGAAGCATGGCAAATGAGCAATGCTCCTGTTTTATCAATGGCTGCTCATAGGGCTGCGGTGGATATGTTTGATGAAGTAGGGATGGATGCTTTGGTTAAAAAAGCAGAGATGTTGACCGGTTATTTGGAATTTGTAATAGATGAGATTAATAAGACACAGGAAGAAAGAAGCACGAAACAGGAAACAAGCGATAATAAGCAGGATGGATTTTTAGAAATAATTACACCACGTGATAAAAAACAACGTGGTTGTCAGATCTCAATTGTTGCACATGGCAGAGGTAAAGATCTGTTCAACAAACTCACCCAAGCGGGTGTGATAGCAGATTGGAGAGAGCCAAACGTTATCAGATGCGCGCCTGTGCCTCTTTATAATTCTTTTGAAGATGTGTTTCGGTTTGGAGAAATATTGAAGAGTGTATTGTAAATGGGAGTTTGATCAATAAATAAAGCTAAACTGTTTGAATATTCATTTGGGCGTTCCCCTTTCTAAAAGGAAAGGGGCGGGCTTTTCACTTCAATCTTTCCTTCCGCTAATTAGCGGAAGGAAAGGATTTACGTTGCAATCCCTAACGCAAACAGTCCTGTATTAATGCAGAATCTTAAACACTAATTCTTTCAATAACTCACCTTCAGTAGCAGAGCCTCTATCAACGCCTTTTGATTTAAGGTCGTATTCACGTAGATAACTGAAAATAGCTTTTAACTTAACTGCCGAAAAGTTTTTTGCCGCACGTTCATAATCGCCAACAAAGAAGGGGTGCACACCAAGTTCGGAAGCTACATTGCCTTTTGATTTATCGGTTAAAAATTGATAAATTAAAAGCTTGCAGAAATAACCGTAAAGTGATGA
>JAZKBX010000312.1:0-2038 GCA_040388455.1 Bacteroidota bacterium | reverse complement strand
GGTGATTATTATTATGTAAACTTTAGTGTTGGCAGTGATGGTAGTGTTTATCCTACATCAAGTGATGCAGGTTATGTTTTAAGTGAGCAACAAGCAATAGTTAAGCAAGGGGCGGCCCTTTCGCATGCCATATATAAGGTGTTACAAAAAACCGGAAGAGATAAAGTAATATTGATGGGCCATAGCATGGGAGGATTGGCATCAAGGGAATATATTCAAAATCCGGGCAACTGGCAATCCGATGGGAAGCACCATGTTGCGAAATTAGTTACCACAGGCACTCCCCACGGAGGGAGTAATTCAACTTCTTGCGGTTTACCGGTAAGTGATGTTGATGAACAATCCGAAGCTATGAGAGACCTCAGGAGAACTTATTATTACAGTAATGACTCCGGAATTTATTTGTATGGTGGTTTAGAATTTCAAGATAACAACCTTCACATGGATGATAACTCGACTTATAGTGGAATTGATTTTTATAATGTTGATGTTAATTGCAATGGAATCACAGGAGAAGCTATTATTGGTTTAAACCATAAAAGTATTTCCAGCGATCTTGATTTTTCTTGCATTATCGGTGAATGTGATGGTTGTTTGGACGGGACAGATCCATCAGATGGTGTTGTCCGGTCAGATTGTGCAAATTTGAAAAATTATTATAATTTAAATGTTAACCAGGTTTTTAATTTGTTTTATTTCAACTCTTCCGGAACTGTTGAAATCCACACTGATTTGCCAATGCAAAATTACCAGAATATGCAAGGCCTGGATGAACCAAATGAATATGTTTTGGCCTATCATATTGATTTTGATACTTTGTATATCGGTTTTATTACAGTTCAGCCTGCCGGAGGTTACCCTTACGATTATGACGATTTCAAATTTTCAGTATCAGAACCCAGCAAATTAAGCATAAGTATTAGTAACATTAATTTGTTGGATTTGGTCGCTCGCATAATTGATGTGGCCGGAAATGTAGTTGGCTCAATAGTTCACAGTGACGGTGGTCCGAGTATAAATTTTTCACAAGAAGTAAATGCGGGAGATTATTTTTTGGAAATTTATGGCGTTCCAACCTCTATTAGTTATTTATCTCCGTACAGTTTTAAAATACAAAAGACTTCAGTTGTTTCTGTAACTGAGAATTCCGGAAACGCAGGCAAAATAACTGTTTATCCAAATCCTGTTAAAAATCAATTAACCATTGATATTGAAGATCCGGCTGAAATTTTGAATGTTGAAATTTTAAATCCTCTTGGGCAAATAGTATATAGATCAACATTTTTAAATACAAAAACAATTATAAATACGAGTCAATTTCCTGAAGGCGTATACATTATAAAATTTGATTCTGACAAATCTCGCACTATCAGAAAGTTTGTAAAAGAGTAATACCTGATAGCTATTCCTTTTTTAAATGATTTTGTTTTTGAAAAGCAAGGATTGAAAAAGCATGATGATGTTTCATCTTCAGCCTTTCGAAATATGTGCGAGGATTTTGAAATTATTATTTTTCATTTAAATAAAATTTAAACAGTTTTTTAAAATATTGCTAAAACCTTTCAAAGTGATAAATATCATTGTTAGCATTGTTATACATCATTCTTGCTAATGGAATTTGTTGTGACATTTGGCGAAATTTAATTTCTGCTTTTCATACGAACATTTATTTTTACAAGATTAATATAATTTTAATAATAGATAATGTTAACTATTCTGATCAGCGGTGGAACCGGCCTTGTGGGCCGGCATTTAAGCGTGAAATTAAAGAAAAAGGGATACCGGGTTGCTGTTTTGAGCAGAACAAGTAATAAAGACATCGACATACCGGCTTTTGCTTGGGATATAGAAAAAAATCAAATTGACCGGGAAGCTATTGAAACAGCTGATTGTATTATCCATCTCGCAGGTGCAGCTATTGCAGAAAAAAGATGGACAGCAAAAAGGAAACAACTTATCATCGAAAGTCGGGTTAAATCCGGACAATTGATTTTTGATAAAGTAAAAGAAAATAACACTAAACTTAAAGTTTTTATTT
>JAZKBX010000311.1:0-10667 GCA_040388455.1 Bacteroidota bacterium | reverse complement strand
GAAAATAAAAATCAGTGGGATAAAAAAGTATTGTACCGTGCACAGCTTGATGGTGGTGTACTGTTCCTTGAAAGAAACTGTTTTACCTATAATTTTTATGACAAAGAAACACTTCGGAAAAACCATGTACCTCACCCCCTACGCCCTCTCCAATTGGAGAGGGGATTAAGGGGTGAGGCCATTCGCTCCCACGCATTCCGCATGACTTTGGTTGGTGCAGATGAAACTGTTGAAGTAACTGAAAAACAAGTGACCCCTGATTATTGTAATTTTTATATCGGTCAAGATCAAAGCAAATGGGTTGGTAATGTAAAAAATTACAAAGAGGTTAATTATCAAAATATTTATGATGGAATTGACCTGCAAATGTTGGGTTTGCAAAATAGTTTGAAATATAATTTTATTGTTGCCCCCCAGGCGCATACCGAAGATATACAGCTTTATTATGAAGGCCTGGAAAGTATAGCGCTTCAGAAGGGCGCCTTGTTATTAAAAACAAGTATCAATGAAATTTCAGAACAGAAGCCTTTTGCGTACCAATTGATCAATGGAAAACAGGTAGAAGTGCCCTGCGAATTTATTTTAACCGGCACAACGGTTAGTTTTAATTTCCCAAAGGGATACGATAAAAACAGTGAACTGATAATTGATCCGATATTAGTATTTGCTGCTTCAACCGGTTCAACGGCTGACAACTTTGGAATGACCGCCACCTATGATTCTCAGGGCTCTTTGTATGCCGGAGGGACTTGTTTTAGCCAGGGTTACCCAACAACTTTAGGTGTTTTTGATGCCACTTATAATGGCATTAGTCAATCAGGAAGAACCGATGTAACAATAACAAAATATGATCCCACAGGAACATCCCTGCAATATTCCACCTACCTGGGAGGTGCAAACAGTACCGAAATTGTGAGCAGTTTGGTTGTAAATGCACAAAATGAATTAATGCTGTTCGGAGCCACCGGCTCAAATGATTTCCCTGTTACAACAGGTGCTTATGATGTGACTTTTAACGGAGGTGTATTTTTATCATTTGCAGCCAATGGCACTGAATATGGTAATGGTACGGATCTTTATGTGGCAAGGTTTAACAGTGCCGGTACCAGTTTATTAGCATCCACTTATGTGGGAGGAACACAAAATGATGGCGCGAATCAAAGTAATATACTGGCTTACAATTATGGTGATTATTACCGGGGTGAGATACAGGTGGACAATGCCGGAAATTGTTATATAGCCAGCTGTACCTATTCATCTGATTTTCCTACCACCGCAGGTTGTCCTCAACCAATTGCCGGTGGCGGTTTAGATGGTGTTGTATTTAAAATGACCCCCGGCTTAACTGCCTTAACATGGAGCACCTACGTTGGTGGAATGGCCGATGACGGCTGTTATGCGCTTACAATTGATAATTTATTGAATGTTTATACAACAGGTGGAACATCAAGTACTAATTTTCCCGTTACATCTGGAACATTGGACACCACTTATAATGGCGGCATTACAGACGGTTTTATTACAAAAATAAAAAGTGATGGTTCAGAAATAATGAATTCAACGTTCGTGGGAACAACCGCTTACGACCAATCCTTTTTGATCCAGTTTGATAAAAATTTCAATCTTTATATTATTGGGCAATCAGAGGGCGTAATGCCTGTATCTGCTGGGGTTTATTCAAATCCAAACAGCAAACAATTCATCTGGAAAATAGATAGCACCTTAAGCACTAAGCTTTTTACAACCATTTTTGGAAATGGCAACGGGCAGGTAAATATTTCCCCTTCGGCATTTTTAGTGGATGGTTGCGATAATATTTATGTGTGTGGCTGGGGCGGTAATATTTTAACAGGCATCCCCACTACCAATATGCCGCTCACGCCCAACGCTCTGCAGGCAACAACGGATGGATTTAATTTTTATTTATTTGTACTTGCCCCGGATGCTGCGTCATTATTGTATGCTACTTATTTTGGCGGAAACCAAAGCCAGGAGCATGTAGATGGCGGTACCAGCCGTTTTGATAAAAAAGGAATTGTTTACCAGGCAGTGTGTTCGGGCTGTGGCGGAAATGATGATTTTCCGGTAACTCCCGGTTCCTGGCCCAATACAGGAACAAATGTTAATCATTCATTCAATTGCAACGAAGGTGTTTTTAAGTTTGATTTTCAGGCAGCCGGTGTTAGTGCTCAACTTCTTACAGTCCCCAACGATACCGTTTGTGTGGGAACCCCTGTTGTTTTTAATAATACAAGCACTAATGCATTTAATTATGTGTGGAATTTTGGAGATGGCTCTGCCTTTAATACTACGGTTTCGCCAAGTCATATTTTTACTGCTCCCGGTAATTATGATGTAATGCTTATTGCTGTGGATTCTTCAGGATGTATTTTGTCCGACACCGCTAATTTAGTGGTGGTAGTTTTACCTCCGCCAATTGTGAACCTTGGAAATGATATTATTTTGTGCCAGACACCAAGTGTGATGCTTGATGCAGGAACTTCTGGAACTATTTATACATGGTCCACAGGAGCCGCTTCTCAAACCATTGTGGCAACCACCGTTGGAACATATTGGGTAACAGTAGGCAATGGCGCTTGCTCCGATTCCGATTCCATAAACATTCAGCAAGTATTAGAACCGGAACTTGGTGCCGATACTATTTTATGTGTAGGGCAAGGTGTTGCATTAAATGCTCCCTCGTCTGCAGTGGCCTACCAATGGTCAACAGGTGCAACCACACAAACAATTGTAGCTGGTTCGGCCGGACAATATTGGGTATCTGTTAATTGGGGTACCTGTCAAACAAAGGATACCATCAATATTGCAACCATTCCATATCCGGTTGTTAATTTGCCCACCACTGCACAAATTTGTCCGGGAGATTCAGTATTGCTGGATCCCGGAAATAACACCGATGCCACCTATCTGTGGTCAACTGGCGAAGCAACGCAGGCTGCTACATTTTTTGCAGGAGGTACCTATTCCGTAAAAGTTTCAAATCAACAATGCAGCATCTGGGATAGCACTGTTGTGGTTGGCGTTGCGCCTATCCCTTTGGACGATTACGTTACGCTTTGTAATGTAGAAAAGTATACACTCGATGCCGGACCTGCCGGAGTCAGCTATTTGTGGTCAACAGGTGAAACCTCACAAAAAATAGATATAAAAGTGGCAGGTAAATACTGGGTTGTAATGAATACCAGCCTGTGTACATTAAGTGATACCATTATTGTTGACGGCAGTTTGGGCTCCGGTGTTTTGTGGTTTCCAAACTCGTTTACTCCAAATGGAGATCAATTGAATGATTTCTTTATGGTTAAAGGATTAGATATCACTTATTTTCAAATGATGATATTTAACCGTTGGGGAGATCTTATTTTTGAAACAGAAAAATTAGATTCAGGATGGAATGGAATGCGCAATGGGAAATTGGTTGAGCTTGATGTATATGTATGGAAAGTGAAATATAAAACCTTATGTGACAAGAATCTTGTTAAAACAAAAATAGGACATGTTTCCGTTATTCGTTGATGTGTTGAAGCTGTAAAAAACCTAACTTACTGCCGGGTTCATTAATGGATACGATGGTCATTCCGACCGAAGCGGAGGAATCTTGTTTTTCGCAGAAGGATGTTTATTGTTTTAATCAACAAAAAGATTCCTCCGCTTCGGTCGGGATGACTCTGAAATCGAGTGGAGATTCGTAATAAAAATGTTTAAGTCTTTTTAAGAAATTTTTTTTTAATGAAACAAACAGCAATCAATTTTATTTTTTTATTTCTGCTGTTTATATTTTCATTCAATGGCTTTGCCGGTGATATAAAAACCAACGCACCGCAAAATACGATCAGGTTTACCGAAAATAAAAATCAGTGGGATAAAAAGGTATTGTACCGCGCACAGCTCGATGGCGGTGTTTTGTTCCTCCAAAAAAACTGCTTTACCTACAGTTTTTATGATAAAGAAACGCTTCGTGAAAATCATATAGCTAAGCCCTCAATCCCCTCTCCAATTGGAAACATTGCAGGGGCTGAGGTAATCCGTTCCCATGCCTTCCGTATGACGTTTTTAAATTCCCAAACTACCGTTCAAACATCCGCGAAACAACCAACTACAGACTATTGCAATTTTTTTATTGGCAATGATAAAAACAAATGGGCCGGAAATGTAAAAAATTATACGGAGGTAAATTACCAAACTATGTACAATGGAATTGATCTGCAGGTGCTGGGTTTACAAAACAGTTTGAAATATAATTTTATTGTGGCGCCCCTTGGTAACCCTGATGATATACAACTTTTTTATGAGGGGCTCGATAAAATAAAAATTGAAAAAGGTGCATTAAAATTAACAACTAGCATAAATGAAATAGTAGAACAACGTCCCTATGCATATCAGTGGATAAAAGGAAAGCAGGTAGAAGTGCCTTGTGAATTTGTTTTAAAGAATTCAACCGTAAGCTTTCATTTCCCTCGTGGATATGCCAAAGAGGTGGAATTAATAATTGATCCTGTTTTGGTTTTTGCCGCTTCTTCGGGTTCTTCATCGGATAATTTTGGAATGTCTGCTACCTATGATTCTGATGGTAATTTGTATTCGGGGGGAACCTGCTTTGCACAGGGTTTTCCTACCACCCTTGGTGCTTTTGATGTCACTTATAATGGTGTTGTACAACCCGGGAGAACCGATGTAGTGATAACAAAATACGATGCTACTGGTGTTTCTTTAATTTATTCAACCTACCTCGGTGGAGCAAACAGTACCGAAGTGGTAAGTAGTTTAGTGGTAAATGCGCAAAACGAATTGATGTTATCCGGAGTTACAGGATCTAATGATTTTCCGGTTACTACCGGTGCGTATGACGTTACATTTAATGGTGGCGTTTATTTAAATTATGCTCCTAATGGAACGGAATATTTTAATGGAAGTGATCTGTATGTTGCGCGCTTTAATGCCGCAGGAAGTAGTTTGCTGTCGAGCACTTACATTGGTGGGAGTTTGAACGATGGCATCAATTCCAGCGGAACTCTTGTTTATAACTATGGCGACTATTACCGTGGTGAGATCCAGCTGGACCCCTATGGCAATTGTTATGTTGCCAGTTGCACCTATTCTGCAAATTTTCCTACTACGCTTGGAGCGGCACAACCTACTACCGGTGGCGGTTTAGATGGAGTTGTATTTAAAATGGATGCTACACTTTCTACGTTATTGTGGAGTACGTATCTTGGCGGTACAGCTGATGACGCTTGTTATGCGCTCGCTTTAGACGATTCTTCAAATGTGTATGCTACAGGAGGAACAGCAAGCAGCAATTTCCCGATAACTGCAGGAGCCTTAAGTACCGTATACAACGGTGGTATTACGGATGGATTTATTACGAAAATAAAAAACGATGGATCCGTTATTTTAAATTCAACATTTATCGGGACCTCACTATATGACCAGTCTTTCTTTATTCAATTAGACAGAGACAATGATGTGTATGTCATCGGTCAAACATTAGGCGTGATGCCTGTTTCAGGCGGAGTGTATTCCAATGCAAACAGCAAACAATTTATATGGAAATTAAATAATTCACTAAGCACGCAGGTTTTTACTACTTTATTTGGTAACGGTAACGGAAATATAAATATTTCTCCTGCTGCATTTTTAGTTGATTTCTGTGAAAATATTTATGTCTCCGGTTGGGGAGGTCATATTTTAACGGGTGTGCCAACCAACAACATGCCGCTAACAGGCAACGCTATACAGCCTACTACCGATGGTTTTAATTTTTATTTATTTGTACTTTCAACAGATGCGGCATCACTCATATACGCAACATATTTTGGAGGGGCACAAAGCCAGGAACATGTGGATGGTGGCACCAGTCGTTTTGATAAAAAAGGAATTATATATCAATCAGTTTGCGCGGGTTGTGGCGGAAATGATGATTTTCCGGTAACTCCCGGCTCCTGGCCAAATACAGGAACCAATGTAAACCATGCTTTAAATTGCAACAATGGGGTTTTTAAATTCGATTTCCAGGTACCGATCGTTGAAGCAAATTTTATAATTAATTATACGAACGGATGTGCACCGGTTACTGTTACTTTTAATAACCAGAGTTCTACAGGTTCGACATTTTTATGGGATTTCGGTGGTGGGGATACCACATCTGTTATTGCAAACCCAACCAGAACGTATACAGTGCCCGGCACCTATCTGGTACAGTTGTATGTAAACGACCCTTCAACCTGTAACGCTTTGGATACAGCCTATCAGTATATAACAGTATACCCATCCATTGCAAGCAATTTCGATTTTGTTACTCCGGCATGTACCAACCAGGTTGCGTTTTATGATTCCTCTGCTGTTGCTCCAACTTCCTGGCTATGGTATTTTGATGATGGTGATTCATCTGCTTTTCAAAATCCACAACATACCTATACTTCAACCGGTGCGTATGATGTACAACTGATATCCACAACAATTAATGGTTGTAAAGACACACTGATAAAGCAGGTTAATTTTTTTGAAACACCTCCAATATCAATAAGTCCGGGCGCTACTATTTGTAAGGAAAACACCACTCAATTAACTGCCTCAGGAGGCTTTGAGTATAGCTGGTCGCCAATTACAGATTTATCCGACCCTTCAATTTCCAATCCTGTTGCAGGTCCTGACACCACTACCACATACACCGTTACTGTTTCAAGTGTAAATGGCTCCGGAGACACATGTACTCAAACCGCAACAGTCCTGGTAACTGTGAGCCCGGCACCGACAATGACGAGCACCAACAGTGCCGCAATTTGTACGGGAGGCACAGTAACTATTCCATTAACAAGTAATGTAAGCTCTACCTATTCATGGATCGCGGCCGACAATGTAAATACCACCGGTGAAAGTACTACAGCACAAGCAGGAAGCCCATTGAGTAATACATTAACAAATAATACTGCATCAGCTGAAACAGTGACCTATACGGTAACTCCAACATCAAGCCCACAAGGTTGCCTGGGAACACCCCAAACCGTATCCGTAGCCGTAAATCCAAGCCCGGTTATGACGAGTCCGGCAAGTGCAACAATTTGTAATGGAAATACAGTAAGCATACCATTAACAAGCGATATGACATCCACCTATACATGGATTGCAGCTAATAATGCAAATACCACCGGAGAGAGCCTTACCACACAAACAGGAACTCCATTAAGTAATACTATATTTAATAATACAATAGTTGTTCAAACAGTGACCTATACGGTAACACCAACATCAAGTCCGGAAGGCTGTGCAGGAGCTCCTCAAACAGTTATAGTTACGCTTACTCCTTCGCCAACCATGACCAATGCCGATACAGCCACAATTTGCGATGGAACCACGGTAAGCATTCCATTAACAAGCACTATGGCATCTACGTATACATGGATTGCTGCCGATAACATAAACACTACCGGTGAAAGCACTACCCTGCAAACCGGCAGTCCATTGAGTAATACGATCACCAACATTTCCACATCCATTCAGTCGGTGATCTATACCGTAACACCCACTTTAATCAGCGGTACCTGTGCCGGGATCCCTCAAACCATAACAGTGACTGTTATTCCTCCACCAACCATGACCAGCCCGCTTACAGCCGCTATTTGCAGTGATGAATTGTTTAGTATTCCACTAACAAGCAACGTAACTTCTACCTATTCATGGGTCGCTGCCGACAATGCGAATACAACAGGGGAAAGCACAACAATGCAAACAGGCAGCCCATTAAGTAATACATTGACAAATAACAGCACTTCTGTTCAAACGGTGAGCTATACAGTAACACCAACATCAAGCCCCGATGGTTGTGCGGGTGTTCCACAAACAGTAACCGTAACTGTTTACAGTGACATCATAGCGGATTTTGATTTTGTAAAAATACCTTGTACCAACCAGGTCACATTTTATGATTCATCCACTGTTGCTCCTGTTTCCTGGCTTTGGTATTTTGATGATGGCGATTCATCAATGCTTCAAAATCCGCCACATACTTATGACACATCAGGCACCTATAACGTTCAGTTGATAACGTCCACAATAAATGGTTGTGCAGATACTGTAATTGTTCAGGTTAATTTTGCTGCGGCAAATCCGGTAGTGGTTGGTCAAAATGATACTATTTGTAAGGGAAACAGCACGCAATTAATTGCTTCCGGAGGTTTTTCTTATTTATGGACCCCATCAACAGGTTTGAGCAATCCTGCTATTTCTAATCCAATTGCAAGTCCCGATACTACAACAACCTATTCCGTTATTATTTCAAATGTGGATACATTTGGCGATACGTGTTCCCATGTTTTAACAACTACCGTATTTGTTATTGACCCGTCATTGTATTCTATAGTTGCAACAACCGATGATGATACATTGGTGGAGGGGCAATCAACAACTATTCATTCAATTACCGATTCAACATTAACGGTCAACTGGTCGCCTTCAACAGGCCTGAATAGTACCAATTCGTTTAACCCGGCAGCTACCCCCGAAAACACTACAACATACACTGTTTCTATACTGGATTCGGTAGGTTGCCCTAAAACAGCCAGGGTTACCATTTATGTGATGTCGAAAGAATGTGATCCTGCCGATATTTTTGTTCCTAACACCTTTACGCCTAATGGTGATGGCAACAATGATATTTTATATGTCAGAGGGAATGAAATAACGGAACTTTATTTTGCTGTTTACAACCGTTGGGGTGAACTGATTTTTCAAACCTCTGATATGAAAAAAGGCTGGGAAGGAACCTATAAGGGCGAGAAAGCGGATCCTGCGGTATTTGCATGGTATATAAAAGCAAAATGTTTTAATGGCGATGAATTGAAAAAGAAAGGGAACGTAACTTTAGTAAGGTAATGGGCCGGGTGATTCACAATAAATTTATATGATTTATAGTTGATAGCTAGGCAGATAGAGAAACGTAAAAAAGGAAAAATGAAAAGAGTTTTGTATATTTGTTAGTGATGTAAAATCAGCATAAACGGAATCTATACCCCTTGAAAGACGGGATTAAAAATGAAGACCAAACATTATATTCTATTAGTATTTTTAACGCTCTTTTCGTTAAAAAATTTCGCTACTCACATTGTGGGTGGAGAAATTTATTATGATTGTTTGGGTGGAAATAATTATAGAATAACCTTAAAGCTTTATCGCGACTGCTATAATGGAATACCCCCTTTTGATAATCCCGGTACTGTTTTTATTTTTAACAGCTCAGGAACGTTTCTGGATAGTTTACAGATCCCTGCCCCTTCATCTGTTATTTTGCCTTTTCCTTTGAGCAACCCCTGCCTCACGCCACCAACAGATATTTGTGTTGAAGAAGCGATTTACCAGGTTGTGGTGAATTTACCTCCGCTTGCCGGGGGATACGATTTTACCTATCAACGATGTTGCAGAAATGGTACGATATTAAATCTGATCAGTCCGGGTGATGTGGGTTCAACCTATATGGCACACATTCCCGATCCAGGTTTGGCAGTTTGTAATAGTAGTCCTCACTATAATAATTTTCCTCCCATTTTTTTATGTGCCGGTGTACCTTTAAATTTTGATCACTCAGCTACCGACCCTGATGGAGATTCATTGTATTATCAATTATGTGATGCATTTACCGGCTTAAGTCCCAGCTGCCCGATATTAGGACCCCAAGCCGCTGGTGGTTGCCCTCAGGTTGCCTCTTCTCCTCCTGCACCTTTTGTACCCTGGCTTGCCCCTTATAACGGTTCATACCCAATGAGTTCATCTCCTGCCTTAGCGGTGAATCCGGTAACAGGTTTAATGACTGGAACCCCTAATATGGTCGGACAATGGGTAATAGCAGTATGTGTAAGTGAATACAGGAATGGAGTATTGTTAGATATTAATAAACGGGATTTTCAATTTAATGTGGTGAACTGCGGAATACCTGTGGCGTCAATCCCTGTGCAACAACCCTTTTGTTTTGGAACACCTTCCAACTTTTCACAAAATTCTATAAATGCGTTTACTTATCATTGGGATTTTGGTGATCCCGGTACTAGTCTGGATACGTCAAATGTTTTTTCGCCAACATGGACGTATGCTAATTTGGGAACCTATACCTTAACATTGATCGTTAATCCTAACACCGTTTGTACAGATACAGCAACGCTCATAGTTACCGTAAACCCATTGCCTGCAATGACCAGCCCGGCCACAGCAACAATTTGCAGCGGAGGCACAGTAAGCATACCATTAACAAGCTCCTTAGCATCTACTTATACATGGGTAGCGGTAAACAATCCAAATACAACTGGCGAAAGCACAGCAGTGCAATCAGGCAGTCCATTGAGTAATACAATTACGAATAACTCTGCTGCCGTTCAAACAGTGACATATACTGTAATACCTACTTCAACACCTGAGGGCTGTTTAGGAACTCCGCAAACAGTAACTGTTACAGTAAATCCTCCACCAACAATGACCAGTCCCAATACTGCAACAATTTGTAATGGCGGCAATGCATCTATTCCATTAACAAGCAACTGGCCATCCACTTATACCTGGATCGCAGCAGACAATCCAAACACTACCGGTGAAAGCACTACAATACAATCTGGGAGTCCTTTAAGCAATACATTAACAAATAATACCGAATCAGTTCAAACCGT
>JAZKBX010000310.1:20284-34527 GCA_040388455.1 Bacteroidota bacterium | reverse complement strand
GGATTGCAGCGTAAATCCTTTTCTGTTTAGAAAAGATTGAAGCGCAAAGCCCGCCCTTTTCTGGTTCTCGATCCCCTCTCCAGATGGAGAGGGGATCGAGAACCAGAAAAGGGAACGCCCAATGAATTAAAATTTACCCTACTACAATAAATTTATAAATAAACATTTAAAGAAGGATCAACACCTGAATTTTTGGTATTGATTTTGTAGAACATTAATAATAAAAATACAATTATGACTGAAAAAATAGAACACGTTCACTGCCTCATCATAGGTAGTGGCCCTGCCGGATACGCTGCGGCAATTTATGCTGCAAGAGCTGATATGAAACCCGTTATGTATCAAGGATTACAGCCGGGCGGACAATTAACCATAACTACTGAAGTAGAAAACTACCCGGGTTATCCAAAAGGTACCCAGGGTCCGGAAATGATGGAAGATTTTAAGGCGCAGGCTGAACGTTTTGGCACTGATATCCGTTGGGGATTAGTTACATCTGTAGATTTTTGCGGCCCCATACATAAAGTAGTGGTTGATGAAAAAACCACCATCCATGCCGATGCTGTGATTATTGCCACAGGTGCATCTGCAAAATGGTTGGGCATGGAATCAGAACAGCGCTTAAACGGTTTTGGTGTATCGGCTTGTGCCGTGTGTGACGGATTCTTTTTTAAAGGACAGGATGTAGCCATTGTTGGAGCTGGTGATACTGCTGCTGAAGAGGCTACTTACCTTGCAAAACTTTGCAGAAAAGTATATATGATCGTACGTAAAAGTGAAATGCGTGCTTCCAAAACAATGCAATACAGAGTACTGAACACTCCTAATATCGAAGTGCTTTTTGATTCGGAAACCAAAGAAATTCTTGGTGATAAAAGTGTTGAAGCCGCAATAGTTGTGAACAGCAAGGGTGAAGAACGTAAGTTAGATGTTACCGGCTTCTTTGTTGCTATCGGACATCAGCCAAATACAGAAATTTTTAAAGGCTGGTTAGATATGGATGAAACCGGTTATATTCAAACAGTTCCCGGAACAAGTAAAACCAATATTCCCGGTGTATTTGCAACAGGAGATGCACAGGATAAGGTATATCGTCAGGCAGTTACAGCAGCAGGAAGCGGTTGTATGGGCGCTTTGGATGCAGAACGTTATCTGGTTGCTAAAGAGTTCGCTAATTCAGTTTTAGTTGAATAATTAAGCCGGATTTGTACGGAGAGAAACCCTGCCATTTACATTTTGGTTTTTGTTGCTTTCTAATTAGCTTTTTTTTATCTTTACAAAATATTCATGATTCAACGCTAATTTTCAAATGAAAAAAATAGTTCTGCTTTTTATTTTTATAACTTTTGCTCAATTGTCCTTTTCGCAAGGGTTTGGAGCTCCTCCACCACCTAACAAATACAAGGCATCAAAAGTGGTTGATCCTGTGTATGGAATTACAATGTATGAGAAATTAAATTTAAAAACAGGCGGTGATTCGGTTCGTAACGATAGAAAAGGCTATGCTGCACAGGAGTGGGTGCAGGACATCTATGAAAGTGGTAAAGTTTTGCATAGAGGGTACTACGAGGATGGACAACTTAAGATCTACAAGAATTTTTACGAAAATGGTAATGTTGAAAGATCATTTAAAACAGTGGATTTTAAACGCAGTAACATGCAGATGTATTATCCGACCGGGAAACTGAAATCTGAAATCACCTATTACGAGGGCAATCCACAAATATGGATAGATTATTATGCCAACGGGCAAATTGAATATTCCGAGGAAAACACCAAAGATATGACCAGCCTGATCAGTCGTAAGTCGTATGCTGAGGACGGTAAGCCACAGGAGATATTTGAATGTACCGACCCCAAGAAAAAGAAATATAACAAAAAAGAGTACTATGAAAATGGTAAAATTAAAGCCGAAGGTCCTATGAGATTTAGTGCTTCTACCATTGATTATCAAAAAGATGGTATGTGGAGCGTGTATGACGAAAGCGGTAAGGTTACCAAAGAAAAATGGGTGAGAGGTGAGGAGATAAAAGATAAATAGAAAATTTTGAATAAAAAAAAGGCTCTCTGGTTTTATCCGGGGAGCCTTTTTTATTTAAGGTAAAAGCGAATTAAGCTTTTTTCACATTTACTGCGTTTAAACCTTTTTTACCTTCCTGAATTTCAAAGGTAACTTTGTCACCATCGCGAATTTGATCAACTAAACCTGTTACGTGAACAAATAGTTCTTGATTGGTACCATCTACTGTAATAAAGCCAAAACCTTTTGCTGAATTAAAAAATTTTACTGTTCCTGTTTTCATTAAATTAAAAATTAAAATTAATACTATTGGCAAAAGTATAACTTAATACATGATAAAACAAAATTAATCGACAATTTTTGTTCATTAATGCCGTTTTCGTCCCCATGAAGGCTGTAATAATCCCCACGAATGCCACTTTTGACCAAAAAGGTATTTGTTGTTACTTTTCATCATAAAACCTGAAAATTAACGTTAAAGCCATGGTTTTTGCACATAAAATCCCTGGATTTTGCATCATAATTGAATATTAATGAGAGTTCGTTTAATAAAATAAGAGTGATTTATTTTAAACCTTTTCAATTAAGTCTTTTGTGGAAGGATCACGAAATTAATAACCTGAGTTCGATTAATATTCAAGGCTAAAGCCTAAAATAATGTGATATCTGGTAACCCCATGTCTTAAAAGACATGGTTATTATTACCCCTAAATGGTAATGGGTTCTATCTGAGTCGCTTACGCTTTTTTGTAACCACGGTCTTCAGACCGTGGTTGAAATGTGCTTATCTTATTGGGCTTTAGCCCTGATCTTATTTTTTATTAATCGAACGCGGGTTGATAGGAAAGATCTGTCTAAAGCAAAAACAATCGAACAGCATTAAGAAAAAAGTCATTCCATTTTCATATCCTTCACATTCAATTGAAGGGAAATTTTACCATTGTACTCGTTTTCTTCAATAGCATAACAGGCGCTAAATGTTTTTTTTCGAAGTATATCGTCAAAATGCTGTGCCTGGCCAAAAGCGATGGATGAAATACTATCGGCAGGATGTTGAGCCGCCTGAATGTCCATTTTTAAATGGTTGCTCCCAACAATACGCACATATCCTTTATCCACTAAATTTTTAGTTATGAATACAGGCGACATGTTTTCAGGGCCAAAAGGTTCGAATTGTTTTAATATCCTGAAAAATTTAGGTGTGATCTCATTCAATTCTAATTCTGCCTCAATTACAATTTCAGGTACAAGCATGTGTTCTTCAATGGTGGAGCTTACTATTTCTTCAAAACGCTGCTGAAAGGCTTCCAGATTTTCCATTTTTAAGGTCAATCCTGCCGCATATTTATGCCCTCCGAATTGTTCCAGCAGATCAGAACATGCCTCAATGGCGTTATACACATCAAAATCTTTTACTGAACGTGCCGAACCGGTTGCTTTCCCATTCGATTCGGTAAGCACTATGGTAGGACGGTAATATTTTTCTATCAAACGGGAAGCTACAATACCGATCACTCCCTTATGCCAGTCGGAATGAAACAATACCGTTGATTTACGACTGATCAGTTCAGCATTGTCATCGATCATACTTAAGGCATGCTGGGTAATAGTCGAATCCAGTGCTCTGCGTTCGGTATTGGTGGAGTTAATATTTATCCCTGATGTTTTGGCATGATCAACATTATCCGACACAAGTAAGGCTACAGCATTACGTCCTGTCTGAATTCTGCCTGCTGCATTAATACGTGGGCCAATGGTAAAGACCAGTTCGTTAATGGTGACCTTTTTTTTGATGTTTGCCAGATCTAAAATTGCTTTTATACCATTACGTGGCTTTTTGTTGATCTGCTCCAAGCCAAAATAACATAGTGTACGATTTTCACCAGTTATAGGCACTAGGTCAGATGCAATGGAAATGGCGGCAAGGTCTAAATATTCAGTAAGTTCATCAAAAGGGATATTGTTTTTTTGTGCATAGGCCTGAACCAGTTTGAAGCCAACACCGCAGCCACAAAGCTCATCAAAAGGGTAGGAGCAGTCACTTCGTTTGGGATCCAATACCGCAACAGCATTGGGTAATGTTTCACCCGGACGGTGATGGTCGCAAATGATAAAATCGATATTTCGTTCATTTGCATAATCTACTTTATCATTGGCTTTGATGCCACAATCAAGAGCGATGATCAAGGTGAAATTATTTTCTTGAGCATAATCGATCCCCTGGAAAGAAATTCCATAACCCTCGGCATAACGATCAGGGATATAATAGTCAACTAATAAATTATCGCTTTCCGGAGAACTATTCAATAGCTTTCCCGGTTGAGTAATAAAAGGAAGCTTTTTTAAAAAGGAATATACCAACGAAACCGCTGTGGTCCCATCCACATCATAATCGCCATACACTAAAATTTTCTCATTGTTTTTAATGGCTTGTTCCAACCGGATGATGGCTTTATCCATATCCTTCATTAAAAAAGGATCGTGCAGGTCACTCAGGGATGGGCGGAAAAATTTTTTTGCATCCTCATAATTGCTAATGCCACGTTGTGCAAGCATATTTGCCAGTATCTTATCAATACCCAGCTCTAAAGTAAGTTGTTTTACTACCGCCTCATCAGCACCTTCTTTTATGCTCCACCGTTTTTCCATAATTCTTTTTTGTAAATGTAAAATTACTTAAAATGGAAAGGAATATATCGTTTGTTGATAATTTAAGAATTTCTTTAGATTTTTAATTTAGCCTGTAACGTAGTGGTTTTTTGTATTAAAAAAATTACATTTGTGACATGCTAAAAGTAAAGGTAAACAACAACAAGGAACACAAAATTGTGTTTGAAGGTCCAACAAACGGAACCATTAATGGAAGCCCTTTTGCTCTGGATATGATAGAAGTGAAACAGGGAAGTTTCCATATAATTAAAGATCTTAAATCATACAATGTTGAGGTGGTTGAAGTAGATTATACCAAAAAAATTTTTTTGGTAAATGTGAATGGGAACAACTATCAACTTAAGGTAGAAAATAAATTTGATGAATTATTAAAAACCCTGGGTTTTGATAATTTGAATGCCAATAAAATAAATGAAATAAAAGCACCAATGCCCGGCTTGGTTATTGATGTGTGCATTTCGGAAGGTGATGTTATTAAAAAAGGCGATCCCATCATTGTTTTAGAAGCAATGAAAATGGAAAATATTATCAAATCACCCACAGATGGAGTTATCAAAAAAATAAATGTGAAGAAAGGTGTGGCAGTAGAAAAAAATCAAGTACTGATTAACTTTGTATAAACCCTACGAATTACAAATTTTAACGAATTACGAATACATACCAACACTAATTCGTAATTCGTAGGAGTTTTTCGTAATTCGTTTTAAATTCGTAATTCGTTGAACTATGGAAAACAATAACTCACGTAGAAATTTTTTTAAAAAATCAGCTGCACTTGCACTGGGTACGCTTGCAGCAACAACCATTGTCAATAACGTATTTGGTGCTGCCGAGCATATTGAAAAGCCGGCTCCGGACGGTGGGAAATTTACCCTTCCTATTTTACCTTATAATTATGATGCTTTAGAGCCTCATATCGATAAATTAACAATGGAGATCCACCATAGCAAACATCACCAGGCGTATGTGACCAATTTGAACAAAGCGTTGGAAACAGTTGATGGTAATGTGTTAGGGAGTCCTCAATCATTTGATAATATTTTTGATAAAGTTGCAAAACTACCTGCTGCTGTTCGTAACAATGCCGGTGGCCATTATAACCATTCTTTGTTTTGGATATTAATGAAACCAAATGCTGGCGGACAACCCAAAGGGAAAATAGCCGCTGCTATAAATGCTTCTTTTGGTTCCTTTGATGAATTTAAAACACAATTTACGGATGCTTCAATGAAACGTTTTGGTTCCGGTTGGTCTTGGCTGGTAGTGAGTAAAGGCAAATTAGTGATCACTTCCACAGCCAATCAGGATAACCCCTTGATGAATTTAGATAGCGTTGAAGTAAAAGGAACACCCATCCTCGCATTGGATGTTTGGGAGCATGCCTATTACTTAAAAAATCAAAACCGCAGAGCTGAATATATCGCCTCTTGGTGGAATGTAGTGAATTGGGAAGCAGTTGAATCCCTTTTTGCTGCTGTAAAATAATTTTTTTAAAGAAGTTTTAACAGTAAAATAGCTACGAGCAGAGGATAAATCACTAAATAAAAATAGAAAATGATCCAAAACGAACCAATTATTGTTGAACAAACTTACAACGTTTCAGTCGACAGGGTATGGAAAGCAATCACCGACAGTAGTCAGATGAAGCAGTGGTTTTTTGAAAATATAAATTCATTTAAAGCTGAAGTAGGTTTTGAAACTCAATTTAATGTTCAGGCGAACGATAAAAATTATCTTCACCTTTGGAAAATATCAGAAGTGCAGACAGGAAAAAAAATAGTTTATAATTGGAAGTATGACGGTTATGAAGGAAACTCTTATGTAACTTGGGAACTATCGCCTGAAAACATTTTCACAAAATTAAAACTTACACACAAAGGACAAGAAACTTTTCCACAAGACAATCCGGATTTTAAAAGAGAGAATTGCATAGGAGGATGGCAGTTTTTTATTTGCCAACGCCTAAAAGAATTTTTAGAAGCAGGAAATTAAACCAAAATCACCTTTTCTCTTTAAACCGACTAAAAATAATAGCTGCCAAAAAGCAAAGTGTAAAACCTAAAATTCCACTTAGCCGGATACCAAAATCATTCCCCGGATCTTTTCCATAAAGTAAAAGCATAGCAAATAAAGCAATGCCAAAGGTTTGAGCGATCTTCACGAAAAAGTAGCGTACCGCAAAATAAATTCCTTCCTTATTAGCACCGGTATCTAAAGTATCTTTTTCAATAATTTCAGCCAGTATCGCATTTGGTAAAATATTAAGGGATGCCAAAGGAATGGCTGCCAGAATGATCAATAGATAGATTTGAAGTTCGGCATCAATACTGCTTTTTCCTAAGAAATAGATCCCCAGGAAAACGATCGATAATAAGGATAGTGAAAAAATGATGATGAGTTTTTTACCCACTTTTTTGGAAAAATAAATTACAACAGGATAAAACAAAAATGAAACAAGTACCATTGTTATCATTAATTTATTCCCAATGGTTTCGTGCAATCCAAGCAATACGGTGACAAAAAATAATAAGCCGGAAGTAATGATAGTTACCGCAATGAAATAAGAAAAATCGGCAACAATAAATAATAAGAACTGCTTATTGGAGAGTGTTTGTTTCAGCGCTTGTTTCAAGGGGACAATACTTGGTTTGCTGGTGCAATATTTTTTTTCATCTATCGCGAATACAGTTACAGCCATAAATGCTGCCGCTAATAGGGCCATTAAAAAAACAGTGTATTGTAAAGCTGCAATTCGCGAAGTAATATTAAAGGAATGTTGCAACAGATCGGTAAGGTTAAATGCATTGGAGGCAATTCCAATCCCAACCACATAACCAACAGATTGCCATGTTGCCAGGCGGATCTTGTCCTGAGAAGTAGGCGCTAATTCAGGCAATAAAGCATTGTATGGTATAATATAGGTAGTGGATGAAACGTAAAAACAAATAAGCATGGATGCCAGCCATACAATGTTTGCCGTGTTTTCTTCATGTTTAAGTGGATAAAAAACCAGGCAGCAAAAGATCAGGGATGGAATTATTGCCATCTTCATTAAAGGGATCCTTCGCCCCTTAGGGTTTTGATTGCTATCACTGAATTGTGCTATCAGGGGGTCATATAAGGCATCTACAAGGCGGCCGCTTGCTGTGATGATGGCAATGGCATTGAAAATACCGAAAATGGCAACCTGTGTAATTAAATTAGGTAAGCCACTGCCTGTAGGGGGTAAATACAAATAAACCAATAAAACACTGATGAGATTGATCATTATGCTCCATCCCATCATGCCAAAAGCATAAGCAAATTGTTTGCTAAAAGGTAAAAATTGTTTCTGCATCTGCCTGCAATATCGGAAAAATTAAACTAATTTATTGTATGTCGTAAGTGATTTAAAACTAAGCAGATACGCTTGTTTTTGGCCTACGTTGTTATTAACTTTATTGGGCTATTACATCGATAAAATGAAACTTAAGCGTTTTAATACCGTAAATAAGCTGAGTTCTTTAAAAAAAGGAGGGTATTATGATTTTTTCAGATCCCAAAAACAAACTAGCTTTATCACTAATTATTCTTTACGGAATAATATGCATCTATCCGTTTGACTTTTCAAGCCGAATTGATCCGAATTCGCAAAACGATTCTCTGTCCTGTGTTAACTTCGATCTGGATGAAATAAAAAAACGGGGAAAACTTATTGTACTAACTGAAAATAGTTCAACAGGTTTTTACATTTACAAAGGTGACTCTATGGGCTTCGAATTCGAATTGTTGAATTCCTTCGCCAAAAATATCGGGGTTACACTTGAATTGGTAATTGTTAAAGACATGAACGCTATTTTTAATCAACTGAATAAAGGTGAAGTTGACATTATAGCAGCTAATTTAACAGTTACCCAGGAAAGAGTTGCCATTGTGGATTTTACCGAACCTTTAATGTTAACCCGCCAGGTTCTTATTCAGCGGAAACCTGATAATTGGGAAACCCTTGACCAAACTAAGCTGAATAAAAAACTGATCAGAAATATTCTTGACCTTGATGGAAAAAATATTGATGTTCGGAAAGGCTCTTCTTTTTATACCAGACTGGTTAGCTTGTCGGAAGAAATTGGCGGGAAAATTAATATTACTGAAGTTTCGGGTGGAGTTGATACCGAGGAATTGATAAGGAGAGTTGCAAGGGGAGAAATTGATTATACCGTAGCTGATGAAAATATTGCACTTAATAACCAAACCTATTATGCCAATATTGACATAGAAACACCGATCAGTTTTCATCAACAGATCGCCTGGGCAATAAGAAAACAGTCTCCTTTGTTAAATAAGGAATTAAACAGGTGGATGGAGAAAATAAAAAAATCCAATGAATCGGCTTTAGCCTATAACAAGTATTTTAAAAGCGCTAAAAAAACCGTGAACAGGGCTGAAAACAATCGTTTCTCTTATAGGGGAGGCAGTATATCCCAATATGACGATATGTTTAAACTTTACAGCGAAAAAATAGGCTGGGACTGGCAACTACTGGCTTCTATGGTGTATCAGGAATCGCATTTTAAAGCCACCGCTCAGTCCTGGGCGGGTGCAAACGGCCTTATGCAGCTTGTTCCAGGAACTGCCAGAAGGTACGGCCTTGATAGTACTTCCCAAACTGCTGAGCAAAGTATTAAAGCAGGAACAAGTTATATTAAGGATCTTGATAAATACTGGAAACATCGGATCTCTTATAAGGAGGAGCGTATAAAGTTTATTCTCGCTTCTTATAATGTTGGATTAGGCCATGTGATCGATGCCCGTAACCTTGCTTCAAAGTATGGTAAAGACCCGAACCTGTGGTTTCATAACGTTGAGTACATGGTGCTGCAAAAATCCAATCCTATGATCTATAATGATCCGATTGTAAAATGTGGCTATTGCAGGGGGCAGGAAACATTTATGTATGTTAAAGAAATTTTGAACCGCTATGAAAATTACAAAAATGTTCAGCAAAATAATGTAAGTTTTGTAAGGAATTAATTATCACAATTTTAGCTCCTATCCTTTTTATGATGTTACCCTGACAGGTCTTTAAGCTCTGTTAGGGTTCGTTTGTTAAATTCCTAATCAATTTTTTATCTCTAAACAGGAGGGCAATAAACGCACTTGCTCCAAAGTCTTCGACTAGCTCAGACTGACTGCGCGCTGTTCATATTGAGTCTGTCGAAATATTTGCGATGACTGCTTAGCTAAACGATATTGAATTATGAATGAATATAACACCTGCATTGATTTTGATTAAGATCATTTGTAAAATATAAACGAAGAAAGCACCTAAATCGGAAAAACTCTATAATTTTGCACGTAATTATTTTTAGTTCTAAAAATCAGTTTCCTTTTACATTGTAATAATGTAAGTTTCCTTTGCATTTGCTTTCACAAGCCAAAATTAAATTGGTATTTTTTTATGAAACATTTTTGTTTTAGACATTTTTTTCTTTTTGCTGTAGTATTTATTTGTTTTTTACCTGATCTATATGCTCAGGAAAAAACAAAATTTACCATCAGTGGTTATGTAAAAGATGCCTCTACCGGTGAGTATAGCATAGGAGCGAATGTTTACATCAAAGAATTGCTGAAAGGCGCAAACAGCAATCAATATGGTTTTTATTCTATTACGGTTGAAAAAGGTACCTATCATTTGGTGGTCTCCTACCTTGGTTACGAAAACTTTATAAAAGAAATAGTACTCGATAAAGATATCCGTTTGAATGTGGATATGAGATCGGAGGTCATTACCACACAGGAGGTGGAGGTGGTATCGGAAAAAAGTGATAAAAACGTTTCCAGTACTTCTGTTGGTTCCGTTAAAATGGACATGGAAGAAATTAAAAAGATCCCTGCATTCATGGGGGAGGTGGATGTTTTAAAAACCATACAATTATTGCCGGGCGTAAAATCCGCGGGAGAAGGTAATACCGGCTTTTATGTACGCGGAGGTGGACCTGACCAGAACCTTATTTTGCTTGATGAAGCAGTAGTTTATAATGCATCACATTTACTCGGTTTTTTTTCGGTATTTAATGGGGATGCAGTAAAAAGCATTACCTTAATTAAAGGAGGGATGCCTGCACAATATGGAGGTCGTTTAGCATCAGTGCTCGATATTTCAATGAAAGAAGGCAACAATAAAAAGTACCATGCCGAAGGTGGTATTGGTGTGATCTCTTCCCGTTTAACTATGCAGGGCCCGATAAAAAAAGATACAGGTTCATTTATTATTTCCGGCCGAAGAACTTACATTGATGTACTTGCAAAACCTTTTGCAAAGCCGGATTCCCCCTTAAAAAATTCAGGTTATTATTTTTACGATCTCAATGCAAAGGTGAACTATCGTTTATCTGATAAAGACAGGATTTTTGCAAGTGGTTACTTTGGCAGGGATAAATTGAATTTTGAAGATAATGTGGCTAAGTTCAACTTAAATGTTGCCTGGGGGAACTCAACCGGAGTTATCCGATGGAATCACCTGTTCAATAATAAATTGTTTATGAATACCTCTGCAATTTTCAGCGATTATAATTTTTCTTTTGGTGCAGGTCAAAGTGGCTTTGAATTTAAATTATATTCCGGTATCCGTGATTGGAATGCAAAAGTTGATTTTAGTTATTTCCCAAGCATACGTCATGAAATTAAGTTCGGAGCAAATTATATTTTCCACACTTTCACACCTACAAGTGTTTCTGCTAAACAGGGCGATGTTGAATTTGATTTTGGAAAAATAAGAAAAGACAAAGCACATGAAGCAGCTGTTTACCTTTCGGATGATTTTGATGTAAGTGATAAATTAAGGATCCATGCAGGTTTGCGCTATTCTTACTTTGTGCAGATCGGCCCATTTGATCGTTATATCAAAGATCCTATAAATGGACAAACAAGTCAGATCGTTCATTATACATCCAACAAAAAGGTGAAAGATTACGGAGGATTTGAACCCCGTGTAAACGCCCGTTATCAGCTCAATTCAAAATCATCCGTTAAAGCATCTTATACTTATAATTTACAGTATATACACCTTGCATCGCTTTCGGCTGTGGCACTTCCAACAGATACATGGGTGCCTTGTTCCCAGCTGGTGCAGCCGCAAAAAGGAACTCAATATTCATTGGGTTATTTCCGCAATTTCAAAGAGAATACGTACGAAACATCTGTTGAAATTTATTACAAAGACCTGCAAAATCAGATCGAATATAAAGATGGGTCATTGCCATCCACTGATATTAATGATAATGCCGATAATCAATTCATCTTTGGTAAAGGACAAGCTTATGGTGCGGAATTTTTTATAAAAAAACGCTTGGGGAGATTTAACGGTTGGGTTGGTTATACCTTATCGTATACAAAACGTATTTTTCCTGAACTGAACCTGGGTAAAGAATTTTATGCAAAATACGACAGGCGACATGATGTTTCTTTATTGGGAAGTTATGATCTGAGTAAAAAATGGACCTTCGCAGCTGTTTGGGTATACAGTACCGGAAATGCCATTACTGTGCCAGTTGCCTACTATATCATTGATGGTAATTTTGTTACAGAGTACGGTGATAGAAATGCATTCAGGATGCCTGCTTATCATCGTTTGGACCTTTCAGCAACATTTACACCTGATCGTAATAAAAAGATCGAACGCAAAAAACAACGGTTAATAAAACGTTATCAAGAGCAGGGGAAAGATGTTTCCACGATTGAGGTTCCCAAAAAATGGTCAAAAAACTATGAATCAAGTTGGAGCTTTAGTGTTTTCAATGTATATAACCGTCACAATCCATACATCGTTTATTTTTCGAATGAAGGAAGTATTGCTACCGGTGATTATAAAGCGAAGGCGAAGCAGGTATATTTATTTCCTATACTGCCATCAGTAACATGGAATTTTAAATTTTAAATGCAATATAGATGAAAAAATTAATTTTATGTTCCATTGCATTATTAATGTTTCTGATCAGCTGCACAGAGGATATTAACTTAAGTGTAGTTGGGGGAGAAAAGAAAATTGTGATCGAAGGCAGTATTGAAAATGGTCAACCTGCTAAAGTAATTGTTACCCGCAACAGCCCATTATCACAAACGATAGATGTGAATACTATTTTAGTGACGGATGCCAAAGTGTACGTTTCCAATGGCGTTATTACCGATACCTTAGTATTAAGTATTGACTCCTTTGCATCTTTCCCGTTGGTTTACAAAGGATCATTGGTTATTGGAGCTCCTCAGCAAACGTATTATTTAACAGTGATAGCCGATGGTAAAACATTTACCTCCATCACCACCATTCCGGCACCTGTTGAACTAGATTCGGTTTGGTGGCAAGCGCAACCTCCCAGAGATAGCCTTGGATACGCCTGGGCACATTTGTCGGAGCCTGCCGGATATGGCAATGCCTATAAATGGTTTGCAAAACGTGCAACAGCAGACAGGCGTTTTATTTCACCTTATGCTTCCAGCTTCGATGATAAATTTATTGATGGTAAAAGTTTTGACTTTGCATATAACCGTGGTACCGATCCTAACGATCAGGCCACAGCTCCTCCCGAAAAAGAAGAGGATGGCTTTTTCAAAATAACTGACACTGTTTATATAAAATTTTGCACCATCGATTATTATACTGCTAAGTTCTACACCACTTACGAGGCAGCTTTGCAAACCAATGGAAATCCTTTTTCCTCACCGGTAAGTATTATCAGTAACATCAATGGTGGTGGTTTGGGCGTATGGGGAGGTTTCGGCTGCTCTTATGATACTATTTTGCCACCACAGTAATTGTTTAATTGGGCTTGACTTGCCTTATTTTGGCACATTCTAAATACTCTGATTCATCCAACACCACACCCTTTCTTGCTTCCGCTCGAACAATGTTGTTCGGTTAAAGAAAAAACATCATCCATTGTCGAAAAACCGAAATATGTGCGAAGGCATTTTTTGAAACTTGCATGAGTTTATTCCAACAAAAATAATGTTAACTGTAGGAGTCTGACGGCCCCAAATATCAAATAAGTTAATCAGAAGAATGTGGTAAGTCCTTTTGATATCAGAGCTTTTGGGCGTTGTCGGTTTTTTGCTGTCAAAATTCAGGGTCTTAGTTGTAAACAGATAATTAATTTTGTTTGTATTAGAATTGTAATACATTTGCTTATAAATAACTAAAAAATATTCCCATGAAAAAAATCTTTACTTTAATTTCTATCCTTTTAGTATCTGTTACCGGGATTTGGGCGCAAGCGACTCCGAATGCGGGTTTCGAAACCTGGACAGTTCAAGGAAGTTTTCCAACTTACGATGCTTGTACCAGCTGGGACAGTCCTAATTCCCAAACGGCTATCACGGGTATTTTTGTGTGTATTAAATCAACAGATGCACATAGCGGAAGTTTAGCAATGAAATTGGTTTCAAAATCTGTTTTAGGACAGATAGCACCGGGTGTAACAACTACAGGTATATTACCAACTTCCAACGGAGGGGTAATTACTGGAGGAGTTGCTTATACTTTGCGACCTGACAGTATTGTTGGGTGGTACAAATTTAC
>JAZKBX010000310.1:0-20274 GCA_040388455.1 Bacteroidota bacterium | reverse complement strand
ATGGTTTTGTAGGTTTTAGGTTATATGGTTCAGGTGGGGAAAACGACTCTGTTGCGGTTGCAAATTACAACACAGCTTCTGCAACTGTTGGAACATACACACGCTTTTCACAAGCCCTTACTTACTATTCTGCAAATGCGGTGGTAAATTCAAGATGGCTTTTGGTTTCAACTAAAGATGGTGAAAATGCAATTGTTAACAGCACCCTTTTTGCCGATGACCTTGATCTTATCTTCAAAGTATCTGACACTATTGCTCTTACATCAGGAACAAATCCAATGTGTGCAGGACAATCAGCCACATTTACTGCATACCCTCACAATGGTGGAACAACTCCGGTATATCAATGGAAGGTTGATGGAGTTAACGTTGGAACAAATAGCCCAACCTATACTACCACAACTTTAACAACCGGACAGGTAGTTACCTGTGTTTTAACTTCAAATTTAACCGGAGTAACCGTTGTAGGCAGTCCTGCAACTTCACCGGCTATTACTATGGTAGTAAATGCTGCTCCAACCACACCTGTTATTTCTCCAAACGGAGCAGTATTAACATCCAGTGCTGCCAGCGGGAACCAATGGTATTTGAATGGTGTAATTATTTCAGGAGCAACCAGCCAAACATATACTACAACACAAAGTGGAAGTTATACTGTGATAGTAACAACTAATGGTTGTGTATCAGCTACTTCAGCAGCTGTTGTAATTAGCAGCACATTCACTGCGGGTATTACTATTGCTACCACAACAGGATCAAATCCAAGCTGCACCGGATCATCAGTTACCTTCACTGCAACTCCCGCCAATGGTGGTACTACTCCGGTTTATCAATGGCAGGTGGATGGTGTGAATGTGGGAACAAACAGCCCAACTTATACTACCACAACACTTACAAACGGTGAAATAGTTACTTGTATTTTAACGTCAAATTATCCATCAGTGGTAGGAAGTCCGGCCACATCCAATTTAATTACTATGACCGTTAATGCAATACCTGCAACACCTGTAATTACTGCAAATGGTGCATTATTAACATCAAGTGCTTCTGCAGGAAACCAATGGTATTTGAATTCAACAATTATTCCAAATGCTACCAATCAAACATATACTGCAACACAAAATGGTAATTACACGGTAGTTGTTACTGTAAGTGGTTGTTCTTCTACAGCTTCAGCAGCTGTAAATGTTATAAATGCAGGAATTGAGCAATCAACTAATAATTATTTCTTTAGTGTTTATCCAAACCCGAATGAAGGGAATTTTAATGTTTCATTTAATGTTGCTTTAAAAGCAACTTATAAACTGGAACTTAGAAATACCTTAGGGCAAATGGTTTATAACGAAATATTAACAGATTTTTCGGGAAGCTACTCCAAGCAAATGGATGTTAGTCAATTTGGAAAAGGTATTTATTTGATCAGCCTTACCAATCCTACTAACAATACTGTTAAAAAAGTTGTGGTTTATTAAATTTTAAAATTATTAAAACAAAAACGTTTCTGGGAGCCACCAATCGGATCTGCTTAGGATAATTCCCGGGAACGTTTTTGTTTTTAATAAACTTTTCTCGTTTCATCATGTAAATTATCGGAACTTTTTTTCTTCTATTTCTCATTAAATATTCTGAATTGTATGAGCTTAAAAAAAATCATTTACTCCTCTGTTTATTTTCTTTCCACACTATTTTCTATATCACTTTACGCTCAGGGTTCCGGATCATTAAAGGGAGTGGTAATGGATGCTTCCAATAATGAGCTGATTATTGGAGCCGCTATATATGATCTTAAAGACATTACACATGGTGTTGTTACTGATTTTAATGGAAATTATCAGTTGAATTTAGCAAAAGGGAAGCATACAATTGTTTGTTCATTCGTAAGTATGAAATCGGATACGATCGAAGTTGTAATCGATTCATCAAAAGTAGTTGAGCATAATTTTAATTTGAGATCTTTTACTACTCAATTACAAACGATGGTGGTTTCTGCCGGGAAATACGAGCAGAAACTTTCTGAAATAACAGTGTCCATGGAAGTTTTAAAACCCGCATTGATCGAAAATAAAAATTCAACAAATATTAAAGGAGTACTAGATCAGGCTCCAGGCTTAAATATTTTAGATGGTGAACCACAGATTCGTGGAGGTAGCGGATTTAATTTTGGTATTGGAAGCAGGGTGGCTATTTTGATTGATGGATTGCCTGCTTTAGCTGGTGATGGTGGTCGTCCGGAATGGAATTTTATTCCACTTGAAAATGTTGAACAGATTGAAATTATTAAAGGTGCTTCTTCGGTAACCTATGGTTCTTCGGCATTAAGCGGAAGTATCAATATCCGAACGGCCTATCCGAAAGACAAACCGATCACTAAAATGTCGGTATCAACAGGTATGTATGATGCGCCTTCAATAGAGAATGCGAAATGGTGGAAGGGTATCGCAAATTTTTCGAGTGCAAATTTTTTGCATTCCGAAAAAATGGGGCAGTTTGATCTTGTAGTGGGTGGTATGGGTATTTATGATCATAATTTTATCGGCCCGCCATCCTATCACCCCGGCTTTGGTGCTGTAAATGATACCACAATTAAAGATAACCAGGTTGGTGAAAAAACAGGACGGGTGAATTTTAATTTACGTTACCGTCCAAAAAATATCACACAACTGAATTATGGTATTAATGGTAATTTTATGAAATCCACAAATAATTTGTCGTTGATATGGGACAATGATACTTCAGGGCTTTACAGGGCATTCCCAAACACGATGACATTACAGGACCAGACCATTTTTTATCTGGATCCATTCATAAATTATTTTTCAAAAAGCGGGTTCAAGCATAGTTTACGTACCCGTTATTTTTATTCAGAGAATACATCCGGAAAACGTGGCGCCACAACAACAAATGATGCCAATGTTTTTTATAGTGAATATCAACTCACCAAACAATTAAAGAATAAGTTAAACATCACCGGTGGACTTATTATGAATCAAACCTATGCACATTCAGGCATACCTTTCGAAGGAGTTTTACCTCTTAACCACCTTCAGAATTTTGCTGTTTATGCACAATTTGATAAAAAAGTATGGAAAGTTTTGAATGTTTCTGTTGGTTTCAGAGATGAATATTTTATTATGAACAGTGATAAACCGATCTCAAAACCTATTTTTAGATCAGGCTTAAATTTACAAGTAGCAGAGGCTACATTTATACGTTCTTCTTTCGGTCAGGGCTATCGCTTCCCAAGCATTACAGAAAAATATATGCGCTCCGATATTGGCGGGCTTTCTATTTTTCCAAACCCACAGTTAGTAGCCGAATCAAGTTGGAATGCTGAAATTGGTGTGAAGCAGGGATTTAAAATAAATAATTTTACTGGTGCACTTGATGTTGCATTTTTCTGGCAGGAGTATGCCAATACTATTGAATTTACTTTTGGTGTCTGGGATAAAAGTAAAGACATGTTTGGTGATGACAGCCTGTCAACCGGATTCAAATATATTAATACCGGAGCCACCCGTGTGCGTGGCTTTGAAATAGCATTGCCTGCCGAAGGGCATATCACCAAAAACTTAAAACTCAGTGTTCTGGCTGATTACACTTATGTATTACCTCAGGCTGTTAATCCAGCTGAAGTATTTATAATTGATAGCACGCCACAACCAATGTCGTATAATTTTAGTAGCACCGACACCAGGAATAATATTTTAAAATATCGTTTTCAGAGTATCGCCAAAATTGATTTTCAGTTAACATATAAAGTGTTTTCACTTGGTGGTGATGTGCGGTATTATAGTAATGTGCAAAATATTGATAAAATATTTTATCTTTTCGAGCCTCAAATGCATAGTGGTATTGAAAAATATAGAAATGAACATAATGATGGCACTATCATTTTTGATGCCCGTGTGGGAGTGGATGTAACCACCAATTTTAAATTAACTTTTGTAGTTAATAATTTACTTAACAGAAGCTATTCGTTACGTCCTCTTAAAATTGAATCCCCGCGTACCTTTGCATTGCGACTTTCATTTAACTTTTAAAAGTCTTTAATACTATTACGAATAAAAACTGACCCACCCTGACAGGGCTTTGAGCTCTGTCAGGGTTATTTAATTAGATTTTTAAACTACTCTTTTTTCCTCTAATTGGGTTTGAAAGCCGGTCCGATTCCCAAACTATAAAAAATAGTAAATGAAATTTAGTCGGGCTCTTAGTAATTTCTAAATTAGTAGTACTTTCGTTATCCTTAAATTAATTTAATAAATACTGATTCGTAATTCGTAGTAATGGCAAACCAAGAAGATATTTTTAAAAACATTATTTCCCACTCTAAAGAGTATGGATTTATTTTTCAAAGCAGTGAAATTTATGATGGCTTAAGTGCTGTATATGATTACGGACAGATGGGTGTTGAGCTCAAAAAAAATCTGCGTGAGTTTTGGTGGAAAGCAATGGTGCAAATGCATGAAAATATAGTTGGTATCGATGCTTCTATTTTTATGCATCCTACTACCTGGAAAGCTTCCGGACATGTGGATGCATTTAATGATCCATTGATAGATAATAAAGACAGTAAAAAACGTTACCGTGCCGATGTGTTAATTGAAGAGCATGTTGCAAAGATAGAAGCGAAAATTCAGAAAGAAGTAGATAAAGCAAAAGAGCGTTTTGGTGAATCGTTTGACGAAGCACAATTCAAAGCAACCAATGCACGCGTTCTTGAAAATCAGACGAAGATCGATTCTATCCTGGGCCGTTTTAAAGATGCTTTGGAAAAAAATAATTTGGAAGAAGTTCGCCAGATCATTGTTGATTGCGAAATTGTTTGTCCGGTTTCCGGTTCAAAAAACTGGACAGAAGTTCGCCAGTTTAATTTAATGTTCAGTACTTCAATGGGTGCAGTGAGTGAGGATTCGAATGTTATTTATCTTCGCCCCGAAACAGCGCAAGGGATCTTTGTAAATTTCTTAAATGTACAAAAATCAGGAAGAATGAAAATTCCTTTTGGTATCGCACAAACCGGAAAGGCTTTCCGTAATGAGATCGTAGCACGTCAATTCATTTTTCGTATGCGTGAATTTGAACAAATGGAAATGCAATTTTTTGTCCGCCCTGGTACCGAAATGGAATGGTATAACTACTGGAAAGGCGCTCGTATGAAATGGCACAGTACCCTTGGTTTGGGGGAATCAAACTATCGTTTCCACGACCATTTAAAGCTTGCGCATTATGCCAACGCAGCATGCGATATTGAATTTAATTTCCCTTTCGGATTCAAAGAATTAGAAGGTATTCACAGTCGTACCGATTTCGATCTAAAAGCGCATGAACAACATTCCGGAAAAAAATTGCAATACTTCGACCCGGAGTTAAATCAAAATTATGTTCCTTATGTAGTTGAAACATCTGTGGGGCTTGATCGTTTGTTCCTATCTGTTCTTTCAAAGGCATACGTTGAAGAAAAACTGGAGGATGGCACCACACGTGTTGCACTTAATATTCCGGCTTTCCTGGCACCAATAAAAGTAGCAATATTGCCTTTGTTAAAAAAAGACGGTTTGCCTGAAAAGGCCCGTGAAATAATGAATATATTGAAGTGCGAGCATGCTTGCGCCTTTGATGAAAAAGATACTATCGGTAAACGTTACCGCAGACAAGATGCTATTGGAACGCCTTTTTGTATCACCATCGATCATCAATCATTGGAAGATAATTCAGTAACGATCCGATACCGCGATACAATGCTTCAGGAACGTGTGGCAATTGATAAATTACAACAGATCATTGATGATAAAGTGAGTATCAAAAAAGTATTGCAAAGTTTGATGTAAATAATAAATTTTTTTCCAAACTCTTGGTTTATATAAGATAAGAGAATATAGTATTATGAAAAGAATTCCAGGCCTTCTTTTATCTACACTTCTTATATTAACTATGGATTCAAAGGGGATTAATACTAATGGTTTTGAGAATACCATTAGTATTAATCCCCTTTGGGTTGTAGGGTTTTTATTGTTGATACTTGTTTTTGCGATCTTTATTTATAGAAGTTTCAGGCAAAAAAAGCGCCTGAATGAGGAGCTGGAACAACTATCTATTGTTGCAAGAGAAACTGATAATGGAGTTTTGATCTGTGGCCCCAATGGTGAAATAGAATGGTCCAATGCAGGGCTTACCCGATTGCTGGGCTATACATTTGAAGAATTGAAACAACGTGGCAATACCATAGAAGAGTTAAGTTCCAATCCCGATATAAAATACATCATAAATCAGAGCATAAAAAACAAAAAATCCTCTACCTATCAACTATTAAACATCGCAAAGGATGGGAATGAAAGATGGATCCAAAGTACGCTTACACCCATAGTAGATGAGGCTGGCAATATTAAAAAATTGGTGATCATCGATACGGATATAAGTGAAAGGAAAAAAATCGAAGACCAATTAAGTGCGCAAAATCTTGAACTGGAACGATCGCAAAAAAACATCTCCATTCTACGGGAAATAGGTCAGAAAATTACTTCCTCTCTTTCTATTGAAACCATTATTGAAAAAACATACGGCAGTATAAATAAATTAATGGAAGCCGATGTTTTTTGTATAGGTATTCACAATAAAGAAAACAACAGTATTGATTTTCCGGGTTTTATTGAAAAAGGAAAAAAATATAATAGCTCCTATAACCTTGATGATAACAGCCGATTTCCTGTGTTGTGTTTTAAAAACCATCAGGAAATTCTGATCAACGATCTGCAAAAAGAATTTATTCAGTATATACCTTTTATCCCAGATCCAATAGCAGGTGAACATCCGGAGTCACTTATTTATCTCCCATTATTTTTTAAAGAAAGAGTGGTTGGGGTTATCAACGTGGAAAGTTTTCATAAAAACGCCTATACTTCTTACCATTTGAATATCCTTAAAAACCTGGCTGTTTATGTGGCTATTGCAATAGAAAATGCAAAACTATATGAGAACCTGGAGGAAAAGGTGAAAGAACGTACCACCGAATTGGTGAAGAAAAATGAAGAGATCGAAAAAACCTATAACAACATTCAGGTATTAAGTGAAATAGGGCAGGAGATCACTTCTACTTTAAATTTTGAACAAGTACTTGATACGGTTTATGAAAAGGTAAACTCGCTGATGGATGCAACGGAATTTGGTATCGGGATTTACAATCAACAAAAGCAATCTATTGATTTTAGTTTTTATTACTATGAATCAAAGAGAATGTCATCCGACCTGGATACCTGGGTTTCGATGAATGACAAAAATCGTTTATCTGTATGGTGTGCGGAAAATAAAAAGACTGTATTTATAAATGATATGCAAAATGAATATTCTAAATACATTTCCAATTTAGATTCCTATAAAGGCGAAGGGAAATTATTGTTAGAATCAGTAATATGTTTGCCTTTAGTAATTGAAGAGAAATTGGTTGGATTAATAAGTGTGCAAAGTCCAAGAAAAAACACCTATACCCAAAATCACCTTGAAATTCTTCAAACCCTGGCTTCCTATGTTGCCATTGCCTTGGATAATGCGCGTTTGTACAACAATATGGAAAGCGAGATAAAAGTTAGAACAGCAGAAATTGAAAAACAAAAGGAATTACTGGAAGAAAAAAATCTGAAGATAACCGATAGTATCAATTATGCACTGCGGATTCAGCAAGCTATCCTGCCTTCGCAAATAATGGTAAGCAGCATTATCCCTGATTCATTTATATTTTTCCGGCCAAAAGATATTGTTAGCGGAGATTTTTATTGGGCTTATGCCATTAACCAACATGAAATACTTTTAGCTGCCGTAGATTGCACAGGACATGGAGTGCCGGGAGCATTTATGAGTATAATGGGATTTAACCTGTTGGAACAAATAGTAAAAGAAAATAAAATATATCAACCCGCAATGATCTTGGATGAATTAAGTAAACTGGTTGTAAATTCATTAAAACAAACGGATGAAATAGGATCTATCAAAGAGGGTATGGACATTGCGTTGTGTAAGATCGATTATAAAAAGTATGAACTGGAATTTGCAGGAGCACACAATTCTCTGAACCTTGTTAGAAATGGAATAATTACCGAAACAAAAGCAAACAATAGAGCGATTGGTATTTCATTGGCGAACTCAGCTCCATTTACTAACCATACCATTAAATTGGAAAAAGGAGATTGTTTTTATGTTTTTTCTGATGGATATGCGGATCAAAAAGGCGGACCCGATAATCAAAAGTTTTTCTATCACCCCTTCCGCCAATTGCTGCTCGATATTCACCACCAAAGTATGGAAGAGCAAGAGCGAACGCTGGAGCGAGTAATTTATGATTGGAAAGGTGATAGGGAACAGATTGATGATATGTTGGTGATTGGAGTAAGGGTTTAAGTGATTTTAATATTTTACTTTCTTAATTTCTCCTCCGCCTGAAACAACCATGGTGGGATGTCATTTGGACCGGATAATGTTGTTTAGATAAGAAAAAAATCAGCCCACAGTCTTCGATGGTTCTACAAAAAGCTCACCACAGGCTTACTCTGACTGACAGCGTGCTGGTTATATTGAGCCTGTCGAAATATGCGCGGTGGCTTCTTACCTAAACGGCATTGTTCGAGCGACTCGAGAAGCGCGAGGGGGTATAAAATCAAACTAAACCTATTCAGAAATTGTAAAAATAATTACAAATTTCAATTTATCAGTCCTTAATATTAATTTCTATCACTTCGTTTTCATTGTCTTTTGATTCCTGTAATTCAACTTTTACTTCAATTGAATCTTCCTTTTTACTTGTTGGCAGAACCGGAGCTCCACCGCCAATACCTACACCCACGGATGCTAAAATTGTTAGAAGTACAAAGCCAAATAGCTTTATTTTTTTTTTAAAATTTTTCATGTTTTTATATAATGAATTATTTACTGTTAGCTAAAAATAGCAACAGAAATATTTTTTGAATTAAGATAAGAAAGGTCAACAGGGAAGCGGTATATCGGACTATACCATGGCAGAAGAAAATTCTGTAGGCGAATTTTGAGGGATTGTTTTAAGTTGAAAAAAACGCACAGCAGGTTTAAAGGAATAAAGTAGTATTGAATTAGAATAAAATTTCACTTTGGTCAATTTGTTGTAAACTGATAAAGCCTGTTTTTCGCATTCTTTGGACTTATTAAAAGAGTCGTATTCCTGGGAAAGAGCAATGCTCTTTTTGTACGAAATTATTCGCTTCCAGGTTTTGTCATTATGGGAGAATACTAATTCAGTTTTTGTTGTTTGTTGTTGTTGAAATTTTGAATTGCCAGCATACCCCGAAAAGGAAAAAACAGCAAAAAATAAAGTTGCTGCCAAAAAAAAATTGGAAAATCTGTTTTTAGAATATGTTGATTGGTTTTTCATCTTTCTTAAAGGTAAGAAATAATTATGGATTTTCATAATCGTAGTATCTGGCCGAATACGGTATTGTTCATATTTCACAGCTAAATAAATATGGTACCTTTTTGGCTGTTTTATACAGCCTTTGTTTTAAGCGGGGTACAATATAGTATCAAATGTCGAACGTAACAGATAAAGGTTTATGATCACTATATTCTGTCCAGTCCTGATAAGTCCCAACTTCCACGTTCTTTAATTTTTCAATAAGGTCTGCTGATGCAAAACAATAGTCGATATGATATGGTTTGTCTTTGTGGCGATACATAAATAAAGTTGGATGTTCTTCTTTACCTTGGGTCTGCCCGAAAAATTTATGATAAGTGCTGAAAATTTTCTTTTCTGCTAATTTCTCTACAACGGTCGAGTGATTTCCTTCTCTATATGTTTTATCCCAAATTGTATTACTATTAAAGTCACCAACTAATATAGTTTTATTGTTTAATAGTAAACTGTCGTAATACTGAATTGCTTTCCACACTTGCGTTATATACTGACCGTCTTTGTCTTGAGGATTGTTTGCCCAAATAGCAAATAAAGTAAAATCAAGCTGTCCGCCAGTAACCGATAACGGCAAAATGTTTCTAAAATCCGGATTATGGATGTCGAGAAGTTTGAACTTATAGTTACCGTAGGAAAACACTCCAAGTCCTTTGTTTAAATTCGTCCCATACCAGAAAATGTCTGTTGGTAATGGTGTTCCTTTTTCGAATTTTAATTTGTCTGGATGCTCACATTCAGGAATTATTAAAATGTCCGGCTTTTGTGTTAGAATAAAGTTTGCTTTTTTTCGAAAAGCCATATTACAATTCCATGTGATAATTTTCATTCTGTTCTTGTCTTGAATTGTCGTCCCTTAACAGTTGCCACTGGCGTTTCCAGGCTACACGAAGTGCGGAATTAAAAAGCACTAAACTGAATAAACCGAAAAACTTTTATTAAAAGTACGAAAGGGAATTGCAAATGCAAAAAGTTCCGCGCTTCGCGCACCTATAAAAATACATTTGCAGTTTGCAGGAACTCCGCATCTTGCTTAGGCGCTGTTATGCGGTCGCTTAATAGTTGTAAGAGACAAATCGTATTTCTCCATTGTCAAATGTTTCTGTATGTACAGTTAAATCACCATATCCAAGTCTATCAAAAGTCAGTCTTAGAAAAATTTTAAATAATAAATCTTTATTGTCATGAATAACTTCAAATTGTTTAGTCTTCGTAAATACTAAAAGTATTTGTTCGTCAATTTCAATTAATAGTTTAAACTTTCGGTCGGCTATCCATGTTATATGGTGAAAATTGTCATACGGTCGGCCAAACCAACCACTTGGCAATACTATTCCAAATGATTTATTTTTTGATTTCCAATTTTCTATTGTTTCTACCATATACTGTCTTGTTGTTAGTGCCGCATAACGATTAACTGAGTGATTTGGGTGATTTTATAAATGAAATTATAAAATTACAAGGGGCAAAAACTAAAGTTAAATATTTCTACCGCTGTGAAAGGTTTTTGCCAGGACCGATTTTCATTGGGAACTAAAATGATGAAGCTTACTATATAAGGCTTTATCATTCTTGGAATGGAGGAGGTTCTTCGTGGTCCTCTTCATCTAATATTTTTTGAAATTCACTAAAATGGTCTTCAAATTTTATATCAACTATTTTTGAGTTTTTGTCTTTATGATTGAAATATGAAACAACTGAATAAACAAAAAAATTACTTTTTTTGTCAAAATAATTTAGTTTGATATAATGTTGCTTTTCATTTGCAATCATTAGGTTAGGATTCGTTAAGCTAAATTTTTTGTAATTTTTTGAAATCAGAAGAGAAGATTCTTTTAGTTTGTTTTTTATGTCTGCATCTTTTATTAAGTAATTTTTGTCTAAAAGCATTATTATACTGTCAGGAGTGTTTTTTTCTAAGTAGTTCCTAAGGTTCTTTATAATAGCCATATTGGCAAGCATGGTTGGCGTGTCGATATAACAATCTTGATCCCAAACTTCCTGAGAAAAAAGAGGAAACTTCATTATTAATATTAGAAAAAGGAATATTTTTTTCATAAAATATTTTTTTTAATTTTTTAATTACATTAATTAGTAATTGACAGTTTTATAAACGTAATTTTTGCATTTTCAAATACTTACAAGTAATTGTAAGTGTTTTTACCATCTACCTTGTCAAATATAAGCTATAATTAATAGCAAATATTAATAGGTGCAAACTTAAAAACTATAAAACAATTTTCAATTTATAATCCTTAATTTCGTTCCATGCAATCCTTCCTCGAAAAAACGGTAAAACATCTGTGTGAAAAATATGGTGACGACATAAGTGAACTATGTATTGTCCTTCCGAACCGAAGGGCCGGATTGTTTTTGAAAACCCACTTTGCCAATAATCTCAAAAAAACATTTTGGAGCCCTGAAATTTATGCAACCGAGGATTTTGTTGCACTGCTTGCTGAATTAGAAATTGCGGATTCAACTACCTTATTATTTGAATTGTATGAAACCGTAAAAAATGTCAATAAAAATGAAGTAGAGAGCTTCGATGAATTCAGTAAATGGGGCCAGATCTTATTAAGTGATCTGAATGAGATAGATCGTTATTTGGTGGATGGAACACAATTGTTTGGAAATTTAAAAGATATAAAGGAGCTTGAAGCCTGGAGTTTAAACAGCGATGAAGGACTTACTGATTTCCAACAACAATACCTGAGTTTCTGGCAGTCGTTGGGAACCTACTATTTTGATTTTAATAAAAGGTTGTTGGATAAACATCAAGCCTACCAAGGGTTAGCATATAAAATAGTTGCTTCCACTATTGAGGAAAGAATAAATAAACACCCCTGGAAAAAAATAATTTTTGCGGGTTTTAATGCCCTCAATAAAGCGGAAGAACAGATCATTGAAAAGCTGTTAGATCTCGGGAAAGCTGAAATTATATGGGATACCGATAGTTATTATATAAATGATATCCGGCAGGAAGCCGGTAAATTCATTCGTAAATATGATAATCACGGGAGCTTTAAAAAGATCCCGGGTAAAAATATTGTATTTGAAGAAAACCTACTTTCCACTGAAGATAAACACATCACGATTATTGGTGCTGCCAAAAATGTGGCGCAAGCAAAGGTTGCAGGTAATTTAGTAGCAGCCTTTCAAAAAGAACATGTCAGCCTGCAAAACACCGCATTGGTGCTTGCCGATGAAAATTTGTTATTCCCTGTTTTACATTCTCTCCCCGAAAATATTGAGGATATAAATGTAACGATGGGTTATCCCTTAAAGAATACGCCTATTGCAGGATACTTCGACCTTGTTTTTAATCTGCATACCAACGCTATAAAACTAAGCCAGGGAAAAGAGAAATATAGTTTTTATCACAAGGATCTGTTAAAACTATTGAGCCATCCCTTCAGTACTATTTTAATTTTTAATAAAGATCATCATAATTCTGTTAAACCTGTTATAAAGGCAATACAGGATAGAAATATTGTATTCGCTGCATTTTCGACACTCGAAAAAATAATCACAGAAAAACAGGAAGATACGCTTGATATTTTACGACCCTTATTTAAACACTGGCAAACTCCTGCTGATGCCATTGCTTGTGTACATTATTTAATTGATACCTTAAAAAATGCCATAGTTGCACAACAAGGTAATTCATCAAAAAATAATGCAAGCCTTGAGTTGGAATATTTGTTTGCTTTTACCAAAATAATAAAGCGCATACAAGCGCTTATGATTGATTACCCCGGTAGTATCGTTGATCTGAAAACATTGCAGAACATTCTCAAACAAATTGTTAGAAGTACAACCTTGCCCTTTTATGGGGAGCCTTTAATGGGTTTACAAGTGATGGGGATGCTTGAAACACGTACACTTGATTTCGAGAATATTATTCTTTTATCCTGTAACGAGGATATTTTACCATCGGGTAAAACGATGAATTCATTTATTCCTTTTGAATTAAAACGTTATTTCGGTTTGCCCACATATAATGATAAAGATGCTATTTTCGCTTACCATTTTTATCGTTTGATCCAACGTGCAAAAAATATTTATTTGCTTTATAATACCGAGAGTGATGCGCTCGGCAGTGGAGAAAAAAGTCGTTTTTTAACGCAGTTGATCCATGAGTTGCCGAAAGTAAATAAGAATGTAGTGATCGAAGAAAAACTGGTTAACATTCCGGTAAATGTTGATAATACCGGGAATGTGATCAGCATACCAAAAACACCAGCGATCATTGAAAAATTAAATGCAAAAGCTGCTAAAGGTTTTTCTCCATCTCTTTTGAATACTTACCGCAATTGTTCTTTGCAATTTTATTTTCAGGCAATTGCCGGATTAAGAGAAGCTGAGGAAGTAGAAGAAACTATTGGAGCGGATACTTTGGGTAATACCATTCACGAAGTGCTGGAAACACTTTATAAACCTTTTATTGGAAAAAAAATAAATGCGGCCGATATAAGAGAATTAAAGAAGCAGGTGGAAACACTTACCATCAGTGTTTTTGAAAAGGAGTACAGCAAGACTGAAATAAGTTATGGGAAAAATTTATTGACGATCAAGGTTGCATTAAAATTCCTCAATAATTTTTTAGATTCTGAAATTAAAGCCATTGGCAAATGTGAGAAAGAAGGCAAGCCCCTTATCATAAAAAATCTGGAACAGAAACTTGAAACCACATTAACTATTAACGATCAAACAATAAAATTACACGGCAATGCCGATCGTATTGATAATGTTGGTAGTCTCACGCGTATCATTGATTATAAAACAGGTATTGCAGATAATAAAGAATTAAAACTGGAAGAATGGAGCAACATACAAACGGATAGCACACTTGCAAAAAGCTTTCAGCTATTGATGTATGCATGGATGTATCAAAAAATGAATCCTGCTATACTGGATAATATGGTCTCAGGTATTATTACTTTTCGGGAGTTAAGTGCAGGATTAAAAACCGTTAAAATAAATAATAGTGATTTATTGAATGTTCCTATTTTAAATAAATTCGAAGAACAATTAGAAAATATACTTTCTGAAATATTCAATCCCGAAATTGAATTTAAACAAGCTGTCGATCTTAATAATTGCGAGTACTGCGCCTTTAAAGGGATCTGTAATCGATAGACCTTGCCAATTATACATTAAATTTCACCCATTCATTCTGTCTCTTGTTTTGCCTCAGCTTTGCATTGAAAGCTATAGTGGGCAGTCATTTCGAGCGAAGTCGAGAAAGTGGGGCGCGAATAGTACGATACACGATATTTGCAAAATTCTGTTTTTTAATTTATAAAAACTGTATCTTTTTTTGAACTGCTGTATTATGAGGTCAAATACTCAACTAAGTATTCACCTTAAAAACCCCAACAGCCATGTCTTCAGGAAAAGATAGTCCCCGCCAAAAAATGATCGGTATGATGTACTTAGTACTCACCGCGTTGTTAGCACTAAATGTTTCTAAAGATATTTTAGATGCATTTGTGGTAGTGAATAAAGGATTAGAAAACACAACAAGCAATTTTACCAACCGCAATGAAAATTTGTATGCCGATTTTGATCTTGCGAAAAGTATCGACCCGGTTCGTGTAACACCAAATTGGAAACTGGCACAACAAGTTAAAAAACATTCATCCGAATTAACTGATTTTATTGACAAACTGCAAAAACAATTGGTTGCAAAAACTGATGGTATTGAGCAAAGTGCTGCTGATACCCTGCAAATGGCTGATATAAAAAGTAAAGACAATTATGATATACCTACCAATATTTTAATTGGAGATTCAGAAAATGGCGCTGCAGGAGCATCCCGTAAATTAAAAAATAAATTAATTGCTTTTAGAGAACAATTAAGCAATTGCATTTTAGCGGAAGATAAAAAAAATATTATCCTGGATATCGACACGGAAGACCCAAAGAATAAGGGAAATAATGAAAATTGGGAGTTGTATAATTTCTTCCATCGCCCTTTGGTTGCCAGCATTACAATATTGTCTAAACTAAAAAATGATGTAAAAAATGCAGAGTCGATCGTTGTAGATTACCTTCTGAAACAAAACGACACAGATGCAATGAAATTTGATACCATTGCAGCCAAAGTAATTCCTCAAAGTAATTATGTATTACTTGGTGAAAGCTATAAAGCCGATGTATTTATTGCGGCATTCAGTAAAACAAAAAAGCCGGAGATATTGGTTGGAAAATATAATGAAGCCACCAAAACATTTGATGAAACGCCCAATGTAGTGGAGGTAGAAAATGGTTTAGGTAAATATATTGCAAAGGCAGATAGAGAAGGAATGGTGAGCTATTCGGGAACTATCAAAATTAAATCTCCCAAAGGTAAAGATGTACTGTTTCCTTTTAAATCGGAATATATTGTGGCCCGCCCTGCATTAACCGTTTCTGCTGAAAAAATGAATGTAGTATATCTTGGATTGGATAACCCTATTTCTGTTTCTGTTCCAGGCATACCCAATGAACGATTGACTGTATCGGCTACTAATGCTCAATTAAAAAACAATGGGAATGGTAAATACATGGTAAATGTAAAAAACGGACCTAAAGTAGATGTGACTGTTTTTGCAACTATGGAAAATGGAGAAAAACGTAATATGGGTGTAATGAGTTTCAGGGTTAAACGTGTGCCTAAGCCGGTAGCCAGAATTGGTAAAATAACAATTGATGGAATTATGAGCCGCGATAAATTTGAAGCCGAAAGAGGTATTTTTGCACACTATGAAGACTTTGAGTTTAATGTTGTCTGTAAAATAATATCTTTTGAAATGTCCTACCCTGCTAAAGGTTTATATCTTAATGTTCCTGTAAAAGGGAACAATATAACCGATGAATTACATAAAATCTATAACAAACTAAAACGAAATGATAATGTGCGCTTCGAAAAAATAGTGGCTGTCGGACCGGATGGAATAGCAGTAATTTTGAATCCATTAACAATAAAAGTGAATTGATCAGAGTTCTCTTATTTTTGGTCATTGTTGTTGTTAGTTCTTTGCCACAGATTTCACAAATTATCACAAATTTATCTGTGTGAATCTGTGCAATTTGTGATAAATACTACACTGATACCTCGAGGCTCTGCCTCGAGGTTATTCATTGTTGTAAATATTTAATTTATTTAAACTGTATCTTTTTACCTTTACCCGCATTATGATATTTTAAAATAAAGAACCCGGTGAACATACATCACAAAAATGATACTGATTTAGATTTGGAAATGCAGCAAGTGGAAGCTGCAAAGCTTAATCCTGCGCAGTTTGATGTGTTGTATGAAAAGTATTACAAATCAATTTTTGTTTTTATTTACCGAAGAACCGGCAATGAAGACTTAAGTGCTGATATAACATCACAAGTGTTTTTGAAAGCACTTATTAATATTAAAAAATACGTATTTAAAGGCGTGCCCTTTTCAGCATGGTTGTTTCGGATTGCTTTTAACGAAATTAATATGTATTTTAGAAAAAGCAATGCACATAGGGTCATCAGCCTGGAACAAAAAAGTATCAGTCAGATTGTAATGGAGGTGCAGGAGGAGGACAATACACTTGGACAGCAAAGAATGATGGCTGCTTTGAAAAAACTGGATGGTGACGATATTCAATTGATAGAATTACGTTTTTTTGAAAAACGCTCTTTTGCGGAGATTGGTGTAATTATTGGTATTACAGAGAATAATGCAAAAGTAAAAGTATATCGTATTTTAGATAAATTAAAAAAAGTGTTAAAAACAAAATTTTAATATTTCGACATTGACATTGCTTTACACCTGAGGGTTTAAAGTAAAAAAAAGATCAACAACCAAGACTACTAATGACAGATTTAAATTTTAATATTGATAAACCTGATTTGCCTGACGACCAGATCAATAAACACAAAGACTTTAAAAAGCTGATATACAAGTATCAATTAGCTACAAAGCCTTTGTACAAAACTCCTTTACATAAATTTAAACATTTAAGGGTGTTTCTTATTATTTTATTGGTTTTGCTTTTAATGTTTATTATAATTGAAGTGATGGAAAAAGATGAGGAAGGGACTGTAAAACCTGCTATACCGGAACAAACCATCAAGGAATAATTAATCCCCGGATAGATCAAAATTGTTGAATGTTGCGCTTTTAATAAGGATTTGTAATCGGTGATTGTTTATTGTAGTTTTACTTTATGAATAAAATCATCCTATTTGTTTTTGTAAGTGTTTTGTTTTTTTCTTGTAAAAAAGAGGAGCAAGATAAGGCTGAAGAACCTATCACATATACCCATTGGTATAAGACCCGAAGCGGCTCCTTAGATACTTTATTTTCGGTTTATTTTCCAAATACGTTTTCGCCTAATTACGATGGGGTTAATGATTACTTTTTTCCAGTTGGAAATTTCACCGGGAACTATTTTAATTTGCGGGTATTTAATCGTGATGGAGGAGTGATTTTTTTTACAGACAATAAAAACTCAAGCTGGGATGGAAAAATTGCTGGCTACACTGCACAATTAGGCAATTACGTTTATAAACTTAATATTTCTGACGGATTGGGTGATCTGCACGAATACAAAGGTTTGGTAACGCTTCACAAGTAAACTAAATCATTCTAATCGTTTTTATTCTACAAACTTTCTTCTGATAATGAAGAAACCATGCCAACTGAATTTCATGTGTTCCACCTGTTGCTTTATTGGTAAGCTTGGAAACAGTATAATCATACGAATATGCAATTTTCAAAAAACGATTTTGAAATCCTGCATTGACGATAAATGCATCCTGGTTCCTATAGCTGAGACCCAGTACCGCCCATTTGTATTTTGCGCTTACGCCCGGTAACAAAATTTGGGTATCCACTTGCTTCATAAATAAAATATTGGGAGAAAGGGTGAGGTTTTTTGTATTAAAACGCAGATTGGCTCCGGTATGCATAGTTATTCTCATAGGCAATATACTTATTCCTCTAAGGCCCTCATCAGGCTGTGTTAAATGATGAGCAGCTAATCCTCCATAAAATTTGTTACTATAAACAAGTAACCCTGCAGAAAAATCAATTCCATACTTCCCTGATTGACGTTGTAATTCATTGGTGTTGTAAACAAAACCGGTTTGAGGATCTATCTGGTCTCCAAATGTTAACTTGCTCCAATCAATGGTTTTCTTGAATAAACCTATGCTAATTGCAGGTTGTATAGCTAATTTATGATTAAATAATTCAAAATGAGGGGCATAATTAATGTCTATTCTTGTGGTGATGAGTGTACCATTGCCAGCATTATCATTCATAATATTGATCCCGAAACCACCTCTTAAAAAACGGACATACTGGTCGGCAGAAAAATAAAAAGTTTTGTAACCACCATCAATATTGGGCCATTGCATTCTATATCCTGAAGCAAGCACCAATGTGCTGTCAGTTCCAGTAAAGGCGGGATTGGTATAGATCCGTGAAGTATTGTATTGCGAGAAGTGTGGATCCTGAGCAATTAAAAAAATGCTGCTAAAAAGAAAAGAGAAAGAGAGTATCAACTGTTTCATATGTGTAATTTTTTTATTCCAGGTTTATTAAAAACGAATTGAAAACTTTAATTACCTCGTAAACTTATACCCAACGCCACGTATAGAATGAAAGTGCTGCGGTTCTTTTTGATTTTTTTCAAAATATTTTCGGAAAGCAAGTATATAATTGTCAATGGTACGGGATGATGGATAGGCATCAGCTCCCCAAACCTCATCTAAAATTTCTTCACGTGAAACTACTTCACCACTGCGTTTGATCAGCAACTTTAATAAGGCAATTTCACGTTTAGTGATCTCCGTTTTCTGTCCATCAACTCCTTTAATTTCGTAGGTAATAAAATTGATTTCATTATCGCCAAACTTATATACTTCAATGACTTTTTCAGCCTCCGGATTTTTGTTTCGTCTTAATAAAATTTGTACCCTCAGTAATAGTTCTTCCAGGTTAAAAGGTTTGGTCAAATAATCATCGGCACCTAATTTTAATCCCTGAACACGGTCACTTCCAGAGCTTTTTGCTGTTAAAAATAAAACAGGAATTTGTGTGTTTTCTTTGCGTATTTCTTCACATACCGCAAAACCATTTATTTCAGGGAGCATTACATCTAAAATAACCAGGTCGAAATTTTGTTTTTGAAATTCTTTTAATGCCTCAGTTCCCGTAATAGCAGGTGTTACAGCATAACCTTCTAATTCCAGGTTCAGCTGAATGGTTTTTAAAAGGTGTTCTTCGTCTTCAACTAAGAGAATGTGTTTTGAGTTCATGCGTTTTGTAAAGATAAAGATTTATCAATTGACTAGTAATGTTGCGTTAGGGATTGCAACGTAAATCCTTTTCTTTTTAGAAAAGATTGAAGTGAAAAGCCCGCCCCTTTCTTTTTTCAGAAAGGGGAACGCCCAAATGTTCAAAATTTATAATTTATTCGTGAAGAACACTATTAATCATATTTAACTGGCGAAAATCTTGCCTAAAACTTCAGTTATAAAGTAACAAAGCGTAACTTCGTATCATCAAACCTATGCATAATGAATATTCAAAAAAATGAATCTGTTTTATTAGATACAAACATATCCGGAGATTTAAAAAATATAGCTGAAAAAGTATATTGTAATGAACGCATTACTTTTGATGAAGGCCTTTTGCTTTATGAGAAAGGGGAGCTTGGTTACCTGGGTACTTTGGCAAATTATATTCGCGAAAAGAGGCATGGCAATTCAGTTTATTTTAACCGTAATTTTCATATAGAGCCAACCAATATTTGTGTATTCGATTGCAAATTTTGTTCCTACTCCCGTTTATTGAAGCAAAAAGATGAAGC
>JAZKBX010000309.1:0-14340 GCA_040388455.1 Bacteroidota bacterium | reverse complement strand
AATTTCCGACTGATAAAAAATTAAAAAAAGAAGCGGAAGAAATCGGCAAGGAAACCGTAGAACTTGTGAAAGAGGACCTCGAACGCATCAAAGAAGAAACGCACGATGAAATAGAAGAAAATTCTAAAAAGGAAACACGCAAAGTTCAATCGAAGAAAGTGGTAGAAAAAGCAGAGAAAGTATTGGATGATTTAACACTATGCCGTCAGAGGTTAAGAGAAGATCGTCAGCAAAAAATAGAAAGCGGAGAAATTAAACCTCCAAAGAAAAGGACATTGGTAACAAAGCTCCGGCAAGAGTTGGTAAAAACCGCCACGCTCATTCCTAAAAACCTGAAAGAGGACAGCGAAGTGATTAAAAAGACACAGAAGGCCGTGCTTAATTTTCTGAATGAGCTAAAATCCATTTGGGGACTAAATAAAATAAAACCTATTCAGGATGAAATAAAAGAAAAATTTAAGAAGCTGGAACAAGAAGCTGCATAGTAGTAAAAAACAATAAACGTAAAGTCATGAATAAAAATGCCATCATAATAACAAGTGTAGGAATGGTTATAGGTTTAGCTGAAGCATTGCTTTATTATAACCTTGGGCAAAGCGCAGGTGGAAAATTCTCCTACAAGATACCTCCTACAAAAGAGTTTTTTAAAACAGCAGGTGTAGTATTAGTCACTTCAATACTCACTGCAGGAATTTCAGGACTTATTGAATCCCGTTTTCAAGACGAAAAAAGGCAAACAGCATAATAACTTAAATCTAAAAAAATGAAAAAATTTCCGCACCAACAATTTATTGAGGATAACAATTTAGATATCCAAACTTTCCCCGAAATGCTCCAAAAACGAATTAAAGGTTTTGACGAGCTGGAAGAAGATTTACAGCATACCACAGATGAGGACAAGGAAAAATTAGTGAGCAAACTTGAAACACTCTCTCACGAACTGGCCGAAGACCTGGAGGAACACTTTGAAGAACATTTGGAGAACAATGACCAGGAAGAAGATGAACAACCCGAAATAGCACCGGAGCCTATACAGGAAGAACCAACTCCCGAACCCGAAATTCAGGAAGAAGAAGTTCAACCCGAAATAACACCTGAGCCTGTGGAAGAACCGGCTCCTGAGCCACAGGAAGAAACACAGGAACCTACTCCCGATCCTGAACCGGAGCCAGTAAAGGAACCTACTGATGAAGAAATTCTTGAAGGGCTTGTAGCTGATAAAAAGCGTCAGGTATTTCCTTCTGAATTACAGGAAAAGGGCTTTAAAACCAGCTTGGACAGTAAAAGGCTTTTGGTAGGAAAATTTTGCCTGCAAAAAGGGAAGTATGATACCTGTTATAAAATAATTATAAAAGGTGAATAATTTTTTATTCCATTGGTTGCCAAATTAGTAATATATTACCATTTTAGCAACTTCAAATTAACTTGAAAAATCAATAAAAAAGTGAGCGAAACTACTACCTCTAATGATTATGGCCACCTGCAAACCAGTATAGACAAGGTTATAGGAAAAATTGGCCTTCACCGAACGATCTGCCTGCTGGATAGCTTTATCTGCAATACAACGGTAACACAAAATGAGCAGGAAAAAATTAAGATGATTACTCAATACCTGGCAAATCTTGCTATTAAAATATTTGAGTTAGATGCAGAACTTTTTTATATCAGCAATGTGCGGGGTTACCGTGATGCACGGATGTGTTGCTATCACCTGCTTCGCAAATACACAGACGATACCTTTTCAAAAATCGGATTATCATTCCAATGCAGTGAACGGATTGTGATGTATGGCTATTCTATATCTGAAGAACGCTTATCCATGCCAAAAGGCAATTTAAGATTTGTTTCCAATTATACGCTGCTGGAATCAAAGCTCATAGATTTTATCGGAAAAATTAATTAATCACATCATGGAAGATACAAAGGAACTTATAGAAACAGTTTTAAAGAAAGATCAACAGGATATTGCATTTGAGCCTATCCCGGAGGAAAACGACAGCCCATTGGCGCAAGCGGTGGTACAAAAAAGTAACACATCGGGAGATGTAAATGCTTCAAAAAATGAAGCGAAGGAAACCACAAATCCCACAGAAAATAAAGAAGACCCCAAGGTTAAGCCTAAAGAACAGCCTACGGATGCACCGGAACAGGAAATTGATGCCGAACCTTCGGAAGAAAACAAGAAAGAGAATGGCGCAAGTACTGAAAGTGGAGAAGAATTTAGTATTCCATTAGAACACGCTGGACTAATGGCAGACAGCATCATTGGTACAATTAACAATACGGTGCTGGAAGTAGGAGGCGGTTATTTTGTAACCATCAGAAAACACAAGGATTTCTACGACTTTGAGGAAGTAATACAGGTAATAGATGAGCAGAACGTTAAGAACGTTAAGCGGATGAAGCTGGATGAAGAAGACAAGGCGTTACTTCGTCCACTTCTTATTCATATACTCAGAAAAAAAGCTGCTGCCCTTAGCCCTGAAAAACAGCTATTAATGGTTGCTTTATCTATCCTTATTAAGAAGGCGAAAGTTGTCATGGAGATCAGGGCAGAGAATGAAATGCTCGTAGAGCGCATCCGGGATATTGTCAGAAAAGAAATCAGAGGATATGAGGACGAGCAGGAAGAAAAAAGGCAACAGGAAAAAGCCTCAGAAAACAAAACAGAACACGATAAGGAAGATGCTGCCGAAGTTGTATATGAGGAAACAACGCAAAACAATAAAACGGCTTCCCGAACCGGTTTACCCGATTCTGCATTGGAAACCTTTGAATAATTATTGAGCTGAAATGAATGTCTGCAACCGTAGAAAAACCAAAACTATTTCAGGGAATAGTCCTCGTTAATAAACAGGACGAACGGCAACCAATGTTAATGTTGGTCTGCGGGGAAACAGGCGTTGGTAAAACATTCCGAAATATTTTAGAAATTGAAAACTACCTACGAGATCATCCTGAACTATATAAAAAAGGACGTAAGGTTTTAATCTTCGATGTGAACGATGATGATTACGAATGCTACACTACCGTTAATCCTGACTTTATACGTGATTTAAAGAACATTCGTGCCCGCAGGATACGTCCACTCACCAAGTTTGGTGAAACCATGTCCATTGAAGAAAAAAGGGATATGGTCGAACGTATGGTAAAACAATTCACAGATGGTTTATTGGTGCTGGAAGACCTGGATAAATACATGACTGGAGCAAAAGGTCAAACCATTGTTGGATTGCTTACCACCAATCGCCATCATGGGTTGGATATTATGATTTCACACCAATCTATTGCTAAAATAACCACTACTGAATTTCAAAACTGTACTTGGTTACGCTTGCACAAACAAGTAGATGATGTAACCAGGTATCGTAACCGGATCCCCAATTATTTCTTGGTACGTATTGCAACGATAATAGTTGAAGAACAATACTTAATTGGAAACATTCGATTCTTTGTGTACGTGAACATGCGGAAACTGAAACTACGTGGATGCAGCGTACAAGCCTATATCCGGGCTTGTAAGAAATATCTCGATACAGAAGAAAACGGAATGGTAAGACGAATGATGATGGAGAGAGATTTTCAAGGCAGACTAATTTATAAAACCCGGAATGAAGTAGTTGTAAAACTCATTGGCGAATTACTACGGTATCACGAAGTCAATTATCAAAGTCCAATTGCCACTGAAAAAATTTCGCAAGCCAAAGCAGCATAAACAAAAATCCATATAACATGAAAATATATACTAAAACACACAGTAACAAAAAAGCAGCTGAAACTCATCTGCAAAAAATTAAAAACAGAGGCGGGAAAGCAACCATGAAACTGGTTAAAGGTGGATTTCATATTGAATATTCTTTTCCTGAAAAGAAAGAACCGTCAAAGAAAGTAACAGCATCCAAAAAGAAAAAATACGATGTCATTTCACCTGATGGTTTCAGCATCCGAATTGGTGTACCGCCATTCAACTCTATCAAAGAGCGTGATGATTATTTTAAGATGTGGAAAGAGCGATTTGCAAGGCAGGGATATTATTCATCGGTTAAATATGGTCGTATTCACCTGGCCGACCTGGCTGATTATTGCGAATGGATCGAGTTATAGGATAGGCATCCATTTTGTGTATTTCACCTTATGGGAAATGCTAATTCATTAATAAACAGGTAATATGTGAATAAAATCGAAAAGAGATTATAACTTTGCATATTCGATTACGTATATTTACCCCAATAAGTCGGAAAAATGTCTCAATTTGATCTCATAAAGGATATTGCAAAATTCGGTCTGGAAAATGACAAGGAGAAGCTATTGGAGGTTCTTAATGAGCTGATTGAGTATTCAAAAAAGACAAAAAAGCTGAACTTTGCTCTCCAATTACAATCAATCCTTAAAGAAGCTATCCGTACTCAACAAACGAGTGGGTTAACTAAAGTAGGATCTCCTCAACATTTTTTGAGAGAAGAAGATCGGGAAATAAGCGAATTTATTCTCGAAAAAATTACTTCGGATTATAGATTTGAAAATTTAGTTTGTTCCGAAGAAGTAGAGGAAACATTAAAACTTTTTATCAAAGAATATAAATCGGCAGACCTTTTACGGCAATACGATTTACCTGTGTCAAATAAAGTTTTATTTCATGGTCCGTCAGGATGTGGTAAAACCCTTGCTTCTTATGTTCTCGCAGGAGAATTAAGTAAGATGATGCTCGTAATAAATCTTGGAGCTATTGTTTCTTCTAAACTTGGGGAGACAAGTAAAAATTTAGCTAAAATTTTCAGACGTGCTGCTTCGGAAGGCTGCATTATTTTTATAGATGAATTTGATACTCTTGGAAAAGTTAGAGATTATAGCCAGGATCACGGTGAAATGAAAAGAGTAGTAAACACCATATTGCAACTTTTCGATTACTTACCACAAGATAGTATGATAATTGCAGCTACCAATCATGCTGAAATGATTGATAACGCATTATTAAGAAGATTTGATCTAAAAGTTCATTTGGATTTACCCGATAATAAACACATACGGGAACTTATAGACAAAACATTAAAATCCGATTTATTTGAATTTGATAACCCAAAATCCCTTCCTGCCATCATAAAGGCTTGCAAAGGACTTTCTTATTATTCTATTCAAAAAACACTTATTTCTGCCATTAAAAGGAGCCTCTTTGAAATGGATAAAAAAACTATTGGTGTGAAGGCAAAGATTAGCACTTCTTTATGGTTACAACTCCTTAAAAAAGAAGTTCAGGATAACTCTTTAAGTAAATAAGCAAGTAACCGATTACTCCCCTAACTCAATATCAATATCAGTTTGAATATCACCTATAACTTCAACAGTGTTAATTGCAGAGAGTTCATTATAGAGGCGATTCGTATTTGTTTTGTCAGAGGGCATTTCTATAAACGTTAATGCAAGTGAAAACTCATGTGAACCTTCGGCTAAGTTTTTTGCTATCTGGCCATCTATTTCATCCTTATTAGTGCAGCGGACAGCAATACTTATTTCATTATTTACATTACCGATATCTTCGGGTTGTAAATTATAGTCAATCTTCTGAACGTTGCTCAAAAGCCTATTTTCAATGCCAAAGAAATCCTCTGACCAGGTCATTACTGTTTTGATTTTATAGTCCTCCGTTTTCTTCATGGCCATATCTGAAACATCAGGTTTGAAAATTCCAAAACTAATATGCAATGGGCAATATGAAAGGTGATTATCCTTTACGGGAGGAAATTTGTAACAGAGAGTGCCAACTACTTTTAATTTATGACTGCTTTTATGAATGTTAGGGTTCAGATATTCGGGTAACTTTATTTTAATGAGTTTAAATTCTTCAATAGTAATCACATCTTCAATCACAAACGTAATACTATTCTCATTGGAATATAATACACTCTCACGATCTGGTGTTCCGTTACCGATCAACCTTCTCAGCAACCCTTTTTCTGTAAACGCAGGTGGATTATTTCCACATGCAGAATTGGAAGCGTTAATTAAAAGTGCTTTTACGGTTTGTGTTTTCAGTCGTGGATAAGCCGTTAAGATTTCAGCGGCAAGTGAAGTGACCAATGGTGTCGAAAAGCTGCTTCCTGCATTTCGTGTATAAAACTCTCCTGTTTTTATAGAGAATACTTCAAGACCTGCACTTTCGTTTAACAAATCACCTCCAGCGAAAGTCATGTCCGGTTTAATAAGGTTTTTATTTTTTTGATTTCGAGAGAAGTCAGTACCATTAATCTGTTGATTATAATCAATATGAAATTTCCGGGTGTAGGAAGCTGGGTACTCCTTTGCAGGAGTAATTCCTGATTCATCTTCCTCTGTGAAATTTTCGGCTAATGCTCCAACGGTAACATTATTCATTGATTCAGATGGAGTGCAAATATTTGTTGTCTCGCACCGGTGGAACGGGCTATCTGTGTCCAGGCAGTAAAAATAATTTGGATAGGTGTGCGAATTATGTGCATTTCCATAAAGTTCTTCTACCCTTTCATAGTCAATATTACCGCAGGAAATAAAAATTAATAAGTCATTTCGATAACTCAACAGATCCAGTAAATAAGCATAGTTGGAGAAAATGGAATTATATCTTTTCGGCAAATGATTTACTGAAAGGTTAAATAACCGAACACCCTTCTTGTAAGCATCTTCAATGGTGTTGACAAGATCATTGTAACTAAAATTGCCCTCCGAATCAGTTAACACTTTAATGGGAACGATAAATGCTTTTCCTTGATATTTTTCTTTTACATCTGTAAAGTATTCTACGCCCATTGCTACCAAGCCTGCTACCATTGTTCCATGTCCATGACTATCCCATGTTGCAGCAGTCCCGGTAAGATCATAATTGAAGTCCGCCAATACAGGCTTTAACGGATCAATATTTTGCACTCCGGTATCAATAACACCAACCAAAGGAGCATTTTTATTAGGGATAATTTCAATGCCGAAATTCCTAATAACATTTCCCAATCTTCCAGGTCTAACTTTACCTGCTCTTGTACTTTGTACTGATTGTATAATATCAAAGTTATCTGTTATCAGATCAATCTGCTCTTTTGGAAGTTCGTAGATTTCAATAGCATTGCTTTCACTTTGGTAAATGAACTTTATTTTTTTCTCTTGAAGGTATGTATTCAATGCTTTGAAAATTTTATCTGCCTTCAAACTATAAGGAGGAATAAGATTAAAGGAAGAAATACGTTCATCATAAGCATTTATAATTTTTCGGGAGTTGATACATTCAAAATGAAAAATTAAAGCAATAAGATTATACTCCTGACCTTGATACGGATGATCGTCTGAGCTATTATAGAACTGTTCCAAGTGAGACTGAAACACTTTAAATAGTTCTTCGTTGTCTATTGCAAACAAAACCGTTTTATTGAAATCATAAAATGATAACGGTTGTAGGCCATATCGTTTTATAAATTCCTTTTGCAAACTATTATTAAAAACTTTGAAAAAGTGAATCCGAACCTGGTCTATATGTTCGGGAACAGAGATTGTTCGTTTATTATGTCTTGTTCTTCTTTCTACTTTAAAAATTCTATCGGCATCTTGTAACCGATCTTTCAAAGGCGTATAGTCTTTTTCCTTTTCTTCTTCAGGCGCTTTTGTCTCCCAGCCACGATTCTTTTTGAATTTTTCCGCTGTCGCTGCTTGATTTTTTAGAAATAGATGGGGTAATTTTTTATTATCTGCCATTATTTATAGCTTGTTTGGAGTGTTACTTCATTAATTGCGCTGTGTGATACCAATAGAAAAACGCTTCCGCATTACTCTTTCTTAACTTATTGAGCTTTGTACTAAAAGGCTGATCTATCAGTAGCCCGGCAATATCCGATATATCATCGTAACGCATTACTTTTTTTGCATTGGTGCTTATCAGCGCACTCAGGTAGGCTGCTTTGGAGGCATGTGTTATGGCCTTATCAATAAAAAATGATTCTGAAAAAATGTAATTGACAATATTCTGCACACCGGTTTGCAGCTCTTCAAAATTTCCTTTGCCATCCATTCCTCTGGTTGAAATACATAAAGATGTTTCGTAAATATCCTCCAGCACTTCTTTGGCCGTAACCTTCGATTCCCGGTATTGCAGTTCTCTTTTTGCAATACGATCAAAAACCTCTTTCACAGAAGGCAGGTCTTCCATTACATCGAATAGGTGGCCAATGTCATAAAGCTGCTTGATAATCTCTATTTCTTTTTCTCTGCCATATTGAACACCCGTTGTATTCGGAGCAAAAGCCGTGAGCTTATCACCAAGGATCGCTTCATAAGTGGGCATTGCTACTTTAGTGTATTTACCTGTTACTTTCAGAAAGGAAGAATTGACACTGTTCTCTTTTACCGAAGTTCCATACGGATTGGTTTCATAAAGAATATCCAAGAGTATATACTCCTCCGTTGCCCGTGTACTGGTAACAGGTTTATAATAAAACTTGTAATGTTCCTTATCAATCTTTGATGTTGATTTTCGCTCATTCAACTCGTACCGGGTAAATTCAGATCCTTCGATAATATTATTAAAAAGCGCATCAATGTCTTTTGTTTTTTTCGGCAGGATGATATCAATGTCAATAGACAACCTTTTGGGAGTTGGAAGAAGAAGCATTAGTGCAGTACCTCCTTTAAAAATAAAATCCAGCTCATGCACTTTTAGCTGTTCAAGTAATGACAGTGCTTTTACAACCTTCTCTATTAAAATCTTATCCGCATTCCGGTTAGCTTTGGCAACCTGCGAGATCCATTCAATTGTGTGGCTTTCTTTATGTATCATAAACAAAATATTGTCAATATTTTAAATTATTGACGTAAATCTAATTTAGCAATGTAACGTTCAAGTTCTTCCTGTTTTCCTCGTCTGAAGGCATACCGTTTAAGTGTGCTTATGTTCACGGTGTATTTCTGCATAGCCGTTACAAATATATTCCGCATTTCATTTCCCTGGAACGGTGCAAACACTACGTTATCTGAAAAGATGTCAACAAGTATTTTTTCAATGGTAGTTGTATGAACATCATTCACTACCTGTGTTGGGGATTGCGATATAAGTGGAATAATGATAATACCTTCCTTTTTACCGGAAATATAACGCTGATATACTTCTTTGTCAGGATTAAAAAACACTTCCTTGTTTTGTTCACTAAGGAAATTAAACACCGATTCAGCCACGTCTTTCTCTGCTTCAATAAGTATGCTGTGCTTTCCCGGCTGATGAACGGTGAACTCATTCAGACAGCTCGTATGCCATGCACAAATAGCAGCGTAAGGAAACTGCTGGTGGATCCTTTGATAGATTGATTTTGTGTTTTTGGGTATTTCCGGCTGATAAACTGTTTCTGTACCAATCCGGTATAGCCCTCTGCCAATACGTTGCAATACGCCCAATGCTACAAGCTTGTATATTCTCCAATGAGCAGTAGCTTTTGGAACCGATTTATAAAACCGGTAAATCTCATCCAGGGAAATACTTTCCGCTTTCCCATAGCGCTGCTTTAACTTATCAATATTTAGAAAATTGGCTTTTGCTGGCATCGTACAAATATACAAAATTTCGTCAATATGGTAAAATATTGACAATATTTTGTATTCATTTCCGCCATAACTATGCTTTTTAACCCACTTATGGCGAAAATGAATTTTTTTAAAGTTGGCCGTAAGTGGGTTACGAATGTGAGTTATGGCCAAATATAAATGTTCGGCTTTATGGTTTAAAACCGTTTCTGAAAGATTTATGGTCAATAAAAGTTGTGTACAACAATTATCCGCTTTACCTCTAAAAGCCTGATTGCATTTGTAAAACTTGTGGCAAACCACAAGTAACCACCTTTTAAACCCCCGTCATTACTCTCAATTTTGCCCTCGCAAGGTTTAAATACCAATTCATGCAAAAACGCAACGATTAAAATCAACCATTAAAAAATTAAAGCCATGAACGAAGTTTCAAAAATTTCAAAAATAGACTGGAAAGAAGTAGGCATCACCGCAGGCGTAACGCTGGTAACAGCATTCGTAGGTTGCCTTGCTGCCGTAATTGTAGCTCAAACGCTCATTATACCAGCTATTAACAAATCGAAAGAGAAAAAAGCAGCTGACAAAGAAAAAGATGCTGCCAAGAAGTAAGGCTTGACGTGCATTAAGGGCCTTGCAACGATCACAACGAAAACAAAAATCAATTACTAACAATTAACATTCAAAAGCCATGAATAAATATAACGAAGAAATTCGCAAATATGAGCAAGAGGCCGAAGACCGTTACGATGATTATGATGACGATAATTTCGATACCGGATTGGAAGGCCAGGATTCTTATGACGAAGACAGTTATGAGGAAGTTGAGTACATAGGTGAAGATGATAGCTACGATGATGATTCATACGATAGCTATGCAGCCAACTCTATCGGAAAAATCAATCCGAATGACCGTACCCTAACCATTACCATCAATAACACCAGCGGAGCAGATGCAGAAGCTATCGTGTTTGGAGGTAACGAAAACGCAGCCCAACCAGCAGGCGTAACAGTAGTGGTTCAGGAAAGCTCTCACAACGAGGTAAGAGAGGAAAGCAAAGCTAATCCTTTCAAAATCCAGGGGATGAAAATGTCCGTTTCGGATCCGTTGCAATTTGATAACGTGTGGACAATCCTACGTAGATCAGGTGCGGGAGCAAGAAACTCGCATCCATATCAGCCAAGAAATGCTACCTCACCTCAAAACACAGATCCAAGGCTCATCGATGATGCCAACTTTGAGATGGATGTAACAGGTCAGGACAGCATCCGCTTTTTCCAAAAAGCAGGTATAAAAACCACTTTAACCTTCACCATCAAAGCACGTGTGGACATGGGTAATGTATTAGCAGGACAAAATGTTGCGGAAGTTTCCACAGCGCCACGTCCAACAGGTTTACCACAAATTGACCTTGCTAAGCAAAAACCTTCCAATGTGTTCGGTGTAAAACCAAAACCTAAAAAAATGGTTCGCAAAATTATTCGCAGACCTGTGGGTGGAGGAAGACCTGGAGGCCCAAGAAGGCTGTTAAGAAAACGCAGATAAGCTGAATTTCAGCTAAGGGTTATCATAAAAAAGCCAAAGCGGGAAACCCTCTCAGCTTTGGCTTTTTTCACAAAAATAAAGTAAAGCACAAACCCATTAAAACACCAACCATGTGCAAAGGAAAAGCGCAAAACCGGATTGATTATATCGTACTTCAAAAGCCATCAGAGGCCGCTAAAATAGTTGAAAAGTATGGGTACGAAGCTCCGAAAAAAGTAGATGAACTGGCAAAGGCAGTTAAACTCCTGGTGAAGAAAAAAGGAGAGCCGGTTATCAAAGATTTGATAAACATACACCCGGAGAAAAAACTGATCCTGGAAGTATCAGGACATAAAAGCGATGAGAGCAACTATTGCGGTTGCCACAGCTCCTATTCAGGAGAAACAAAAGAATTGCTCGATCAGCTATCACAGCTATCTGTAAATGATCTGACACAGCTCTACGAAGACACCAAGAGAAAATCCAAAGATAAACCGGAGGACAAAACATTGATGGCCGAAGTGGAAACCGTATGGGACGAACTCAAACGCAGAAAAAAGCAATCTGAAAAACTGGAAAAGAAAAACGAAGAAAGTACGCAAAGCCTTTGGTTAAAATTCGGGCTGTTCTTTCTTGCCGGAGTTGTCATTGCAAAAATTTCCTAATCAATGGTAAGAATAATCAATAACGAAAAAGTAAAACCAAAAGAGCCGGAAGTAACGCTCAATGAGAAATCAAAAGCCTTGCTTCAGATTATCGGGATCATCATTGCCGATAATCCTAAAGCTATTCGGGAACTACTGGAAGAATACAGCATTGAACTTTCTGAAACCCCAACAGATAAAGAGCTTACCGAACAATTATTTTCCGCTATTGGAGAATGTAACAAAGAGTTCAACAATGACCTGGCAAGTATTATACTGGATTGCACACTTGAAAGCAGCTATGACAGCTTTGATTTTAAATCTCTCTTTAAGAAAGGAGGCGATTCAGGTGGTGAAGAAAGTGGAGAATCTTCCGGTGGTGGTGGTGGCGGTGGTTTGTGGGCAGGAATAGCCAATGCAGTTGGAGGAATTGCCGGTTCCATTGGTTCAGGAAAAAGAGCAAGAGAGGAAGCAACTTCAAAAACACTCCAGGGAATATATGCTTACAAAGCGCAACTGGCAGCCAATGAACAGGGAAAAGGCAAAAACAAAATGTATATGCTCATTGCCCTTTTTGTTCTGCTTGGTTTAGCAGTAGCAGCAATTGCCTACCACACAAAGAAACAATCACAGCAACCATTACCACTAAAAGTCTAATACCATGATTTTACAAAAAAACAATTTCGGTCTTACACGTCAATCCATCTACGCAGGTTATGACGATGAGGAATATGATAGCCTTTTCAAACGGTTCAGAGAGAAACGTGCCGAAAAAAAAGAAGAAAGGCAGACAAAAAAGGAAGATAGAAGATCGCGAAAGGAAGAAAGAAAATCTGAGAGACAGGAAAAACGAGAATTAAACAGCGAAAAGAAAAGACTGAAAAACGAGCTGAAGCAAACGCAGATTGATGAGAAAAAATCTCAACTGTCTTTGCTCGGTCAAGCAGGTGCACCCATGCCTCCCGGACCACCTCCAGGGGGAGGTGATAACACCATGATGATCGTTGCAGCGGTGGTGGGAGTAATATTCATTGCTGGCGTAGGCTATGTAATGATGAACAAAAAACAAACTCCGGTAGCTGCTCCGGTATTCGCAAAAGCAGCTTAATCAATAAAAACAACTAAAAACCAAAGCCATGATTATCGGAGAAACATTTAACAACGATTATGAAGGATACGAAGAAGATAGCTATGACTATCTGTTCAAACGCAAAAGCAAAGAAGAACGTCAGCAAAGGAAAGCTGACAATAAGCAGAAACGAACTGAAAAAAAACAAGTAAGGCAAGACAAGCGAACTGAAAAAAGAGAGCAAAAACAACTCCCTGGATCCGAAGGTAAACGCAGGCTTCCGATACTCGGAAATTTCGGTTTGTTTGATAAGAACAAAAAGAAAAATACCACAGGGACTTCCGGTTCTTCTACCAGTTCATCTGCAAAGAAAGAACCCGGTGATACTTCCGAATCTTCCACAAGCGAAGAAAAAAAGATAGCTATGGCAGGTGCAGGCGCAGCTTCTATGCAGGATAAATCCGAAGGAGGTACACCTGGAAGTGAATCCGCGGCATCAGGAACAGATGCAGCAAAACTGGAAATGAAAGAGCTGGATAAAAATGCAAAGCCTAAAGAAGCTGGTTTCGGGCCAATGGTAGGTTTTGCTTTTCTCGGCATCGCCCTTTTGTTGGCCGGAATTGCAGTTGTCAGAGCAGGCAAGAAACCTATTTCGGAACTACAACCATTAAGAGCAGCAGCATAATTAAAAAATAAAACACATGGACATTTTAGCAGATCCAATTGAACAGGAAGTAACAGTTGATGGGGCAACCCCACAAGGAGCTTTGTTCGTTTCGGTGAAAAACACCGGAGCCGGTATAGCCACTTTTAACGGAGTATCTCTGCCTCCCGGAGAAGCTAAGAGCTACTCCTTTGTTGGCAAGGGGTACAAAGCATTGCCTTATGTAGTCAACGGTTCAACCCTCAAATTACTTTACATCCTTTAAAACCATAAGCAATGATAAGAGCCGAAAAAGCACAACGCATCATGCAGCTTTATGAAAGTGATTATGACAACTTTCTTGATAAGCTGAAAGCGAAACGCAAAGCAAAAAAAGCAGCAGCCCAACAAAAAAAATCAGAAGCCGACAAAGCCGATAAAACGGTTTCCGAAGCTGAAGGATATAAAAAGAAACATCTCGGTCAAAAAGCAAAAGACCTCTTGGATAAAGCCGGAGGTATTGAAGGCGCTCAAAGCACTATCCAAAATGTGATGAAATACTTTAAGAGCAGTGAGCCTTCTGATTACGAAATGAATGTTGGCGGATCAGGTGAAGGGGATCCTAAAGCTGAAAAAACAATTATGGGACTTCCTCCCATAGCAGTTTATGCAGGCGGTGCGCTCCTTGTTCTTGCAGGGCTTTACGGATTGTCCCGCATGATGAAAAATAAAAACGCACAGGCACAGGCTCAGCCACAAATACAACCTGCACCAGTTCCGGTTGCAGTAGAACCAGTTTTACAAGCAGCAGCATAATCAACATGGTCATACCAATTCCATCACAACAACAACGGTTTAAAGTCAAGGTAGGCATTCGTGCTTTTGAGCCTTGTGCTTTGGGCGTGAAATGCTATGATGCTACAAAGCCCAATAC
>JAZKBX010000308.1:6766-12740 GCA_040388455.1 Bacteroidota bacterium | reverse complement strand
GATAACCGATATTAGCAGTAACCCACTCAAAAAATGGATTCATGGCCATGTAACTAGACGATTCCAATGCAGCATTTGCATAGGTCCAATCTGTGTTATTTCGGAAAACAGCTTCGGGAAAGTTATGCTGCGCATAAAAAAGATAAGAGCCCAGCATGTGAGAAAGAAAGAAAGGTAAAAAGAAGGCAAGGAACCAGGTTAACCATCCAAAGTGAACAAAAAGAAAAATTGCAATGCTGAAATGAATAACAAGCACTACCAACGAATCCCAATGTCTGCGCGGACTGCTTAAAAAAGACTGAATACACATTCCATACATAAAAGTAGTAAAATAGGCAAAAAACATGTTTATAGGATGGCGGATCGATAGATATACCATGCGTTCTGTTTTGGAAGCTTCCATAAATTTTTGCTTAGTCATGATAGGGAAGGAACCTATATTGGCACTAAAAAGCTTAGCATTATGGTTGTGGTGGTGATCATGTGAACGCTTCCAGATGTTTGGAGGAGTTAACATGTATATTCCAAAAGCAGTAAAGAGAACATTGGCTAAAGGTGATTTGTGGAGAATGGTGTGGTGTTGATAATCGTGGAAAATGATAAAACATCGGGCAAGCAGCATAGCACCAAAAATGCTGCAAAGTATTCTGGCCCAGATATTTGGAATATAAATTGTTCCTATAATAAATCCACTCAGCAATAAAAGTGATGAAATTGTATGAAACCAACTTTTCCACCGGATCTCGTTCGCGAATGGTTTTGTTGCAATAATTAGTTGTTTACCTTCAAGCATTGTGTAGTATTACTTCTCACCTTAATCCCCTTTCCTCAAGAGTGGGGGCAATAGTCAAGTTAGATTAATTAGTTAATCGTTTATTTTTTTACATCTACCTTCTCTCAGCAGCAGAAGAGATAAAGAGGAGAGGTGTTTTCTTTAGTGTTTCAATTGCTCCTTAAATACTTTTTTGAATTTTTCTACTTTGGGCTGAATTACAAACTGGCAGTAGGATTCAGTTCCATTTTGATTAAAGTAATTTTGGTGATAATCTTCGGCAGGGTAAAACACCGTTAAAGGGCTAATTTCAGTTACGATTGGTTTATCCCAGGCACCGGAAGCATTTAATTCTTTTTTATACTTTTCGGCCAGTTCTTTTTGTGTTTCGTTCTCATAAAAAATCACGGAACGGTATTGAGTTCCATGATCATTCCCTTGCCCGTTAACCTGGGTAGGATCGTGGGTTTTCCAGAATACAGACAGTAATTCGGCAAAGCTGATCTTAGCAGGGTCGAATACAATTTGACAAACTTCGGCATGTCCGGTAGTTCCGGTACATACTTCTTTGTAAGATGGATTTTTAACAGTACCTCCGGAAAAACCGGATTTAACAGATTGTACACCATCTAACAGTTGAAATTGGGCTTCTACGCACCAATAACAGCCTGCTCCAAAAATTGCAGTCTCCATAGTATTTATTTTAGTTGATAATGGTTCTTCTGATTTAGATTTTTTCGAATCATGATTGGCAGATTCCTGAACACATGACGAAAAAATTGTATTACTGGATATGAATGCTAACAGTAAAAAAATATTATTCATTTCAGCTTTCTTCTTTAAAAATTATTAATAATAACCGGATACAAATTTACGAATAAATATTCATTGCCCTGCATAAAGGGATCGGAACTAATTTATTGGTTAACAGGCAACTAATCATTTATCAATTAACGAAATTGTAGTTTACATTATTTTGTACCGCTGCAATATTGTTTTATTCTTTACTACTTTGCTCTCAGATCTTTTGAAATTTCTCTAAAATAAGTTGAAATGAACTGAGGATCTTTTGCATTTAATAAAGCAAGGCTACCGCTTCCAAGTATCCATTTATATTCAACTTTTGAAGATCCTGTTTGAGTTCCTGTTTTATCAAACCGGGTTTTAAAGGTGATAAAATTTTGAGTTCGTTCCGTAATATTATCATCAGTAAGGTTGGTTATCCATATAGCCGGATCATCAAGCTTGATCCAAATAACAATACGTTTTACAGTACCATTGTCTAATAGCTGTTGTAAAGCTTGTCCGTTTAGCAGTGATTTTTCTCCACCAATAATATTTAATTCTTTTACCTCTATAAGTGAATCATTTAAAAGGCACTCCACCACTGTAGCTCCATTGCTATGAGCGATCAAACGATTGAAATTTTTATCTTTAAGTTTATTAAGTTCCACTTTAGCATTTGGGCCGGCTAAAGAAAATACTTCTGAAGGAACATGGTCATCTCTTCTGCTAGCTGCTTCCAAAGGATCGTTCTGTTGTTTTGGCATAACAAATGAAACAATTACAACTCCTGAATCAGTCATGTTTTTTTGTCTGTTGTCAATCATTTCTTTATACGTTACACCGGTAAATGGGCTAACTAAACTGTCTCCTAATGTCCCGGCCTCCTGTTCAGCATACATGCTCAATACAACCCCCTCATTAAATGATGTTTTTGTTTTTTGTTTTTTAGTGTTTGTTTTAGTCAGCTCCTGACGTATTTTAACTTTATCTTGTTTAAGTTTTGTTTTTTCAACAGTGATATTTTTTTGGAACTCATCCCATAATTTTTGATCGTTCTTCAGTGTATAATAAGTGATGGTAGAAAGTTTGTCTAAGGAAGGATCATTGTACACAACTCCTTCAATTTCAGCATTAAATAGGTTTATTTTTGCAGTAAGTTCATTCTTTTTGGTTGTAAGTAAAGCCAATTCCGATTTAGTTTGATCAGCAGGTGACTCTTTAAGTTTTTTATCCAACAACTTTTTCTCTTCTGTCAATTTCGCACTTTCAAGTTTTAGTTTTTGACTTTTATCAGAATAAAGTTGAAAACTACTTTTAGCAAGTCCGGTTGGTACTATGTTAAGAGAAGGAAGTGTAGCTGTTTCAGATTGTTGCGCTGAGCCGGTGATAGAATAAATGACCATAAAAATCAGGAACATCGGTAATCTATAAATTGCATTATTTTTAGTTGTTCTCATGCTTAGTTATTAATAATATTTATTTAATTTAAGGATGCAATTATCGTGCGTTTCCATTATTCCGCAAAAATACAGTAATTGTATTTAAGTAATAAAAAATCATATCAACATTTAATGAAAAATCCCAGGTTGTTTTTACATTTTAGAGTAGTAATTTTCTTATCCAAAACTTTAAAAAGGGTAGTGGTTTTTAAAAAATGAGAGTAATTGTTTAATTAAAACGACTGATAATCAGGTTTTTATTATTTTTTGTGAAAAATATTTGTTCAGAACAGAATTTTGTATTTACTTTGCAGTACAAAGTACTTTTAATTCATCGAAATTATGACAGATTCAAAAGAGCATTTACAAACCATAACGGACATACGTTCAATGATGGAACGTTCGTCCCGTTTTATTTCTTTAAGCGGATTATCAGGTGTTTTTGCAGGTATTTTTGCCCTTTGTGGTGCATACGCAGCTTATATAAAATTAAATTCACTTAACGGAATATATAGATTATTGAATGATAGCGCTTTTATGGACGTTGTCGTTTTTTTATTAGTTGATGCTTTTGTAGTATTACTCGCTTCTGTGGCTGTTGGAATTATGCTAACCATCCGCAGCTCAAAAAAGAAAGGCATTAAAATCTGGGATGCTACTGCAAAACGTTTATTGATTAATTTACTGATCCCGTTAATAACCGGTGGCTGATTTTGTTTGGTTTTGTTATCTCACGGTTTGGTTGGATTAGTGGCACCTTCATCCTTATTATTTTATGGTCTTGCTTTAATTAATGCAAGTAAATATACGTTGAATGATATTCGTTATTTAGGGATTTGTGAGATCGTATTGGGTTTGATAGCTTCATTGTATATTGGTTATGGATTACTCTTTTGGGCAGCAGGATTTGGAGTACTTCATATCGTGTATGGTGCTGTGATGTATTATAAGTATGAGAGATAGGTAGATTTTAGATATTAGATTTTGGATTTAAAGTACAAATAGATGTTAGATATTTGATGTTGGATTTTAAGCATAGATCAAACATCTAAAATCCAATATCCAACATCCAACAAATAATAAAGGATAATCGTGAAAAATTATATTCAACATTTAAATAAAGCTTTTGAAAACCGGATACGTTTGGGCATCATGTCTATACTGATGGTAAACGATTGGGTGGAATTTAGTTCCTTGAAAGAAATGCTGGATATTACTGATGGTAACTTAGCTTCTCATATTTCAGCATTGGAAAAAATTGAATACCTGGAAGTGAAAAAACAATTTGTTGGCAAAAAGCCAAATACAACTTATTCGGTTACTAAATTGGGAAAGAAAGCATTCAATGAGCATTTGGATGCATTGGAACAATTAATAAAAAACAGGGATTGATATTTTTTTGCTCTTACGCTTTGAAATTCAAAGTACTTTTAATTAAATGGTGAAAATTCCTGGTAGAAATTAGAAAACACACAAATCATAATTAAATAAAACAAACATGAAAAAGAACGACTGGATTTTAACCGCATCGGTAGCTGCATACAGTTACCTGTTTTACCAACAAAATTTAGGAATTAATTTTTTGGTATTTACAATTTCTGTTATTGTTTTACTTTTTTTTCGAAATGTAAAAGTGTATCAGAGTAAAAGCTGGATCGTTGCTGCAATAGGAAGTTTATTGAGCGCTTTTTGCATCGCCTATTATGGAAACGGTTTATCATTTATAGCAAATATAATTTCGTTATGTGTGCTCTCCGCATTCAGTATTGATCATAAAACATCAATTCTTACTTCTTTCTTTTTCTCTTTGTATTCGATAGGCGCCTCGTATATTTTTATGATATTGGATACTATTGAGCGCGGGCAGAAGAAAAAAATATCAACTGAAAGTAAACCGATCTCCGTAAAGCTCATGCTTTATATAGTGCCACTTTTAATAGCCATCATATTCTTTTTCATGTATAAGGCATCCAATCCTTTATTTGATAATCTAACAAAAAAAATAAATCTTGATTTCATTTCTGCCGGTTGGATTTTTTTCACACTTGGTGGTTTTTGTTTAATGTATGGTTTCTTTTACCATAAAAGCATTCAAGTAATTGCCAATAAAGACCAACAGGCTTCTAATATGCTTTCTATTGAAAGCACTGGAGGAAATAGTTTTTTTACCAATTTTTTAAGTTTGGACAATGAAAAATTATCAGGTATAATTTTATTGCTGTTGCTCAATATCTTGCTGCTCACTGTAAATATTCTAGATGTGAATTTTTTATGGTTTGATGGTACATTGCCTAAAGATCTGAGCTATTCAGCATTCGTACACCAGGGAACAGGAGCGCTGATCACCTCCATCATCATTGCCATTCTTATCATCCTTTATTATTTCCGTGGTGGCTTGAATTTTTACAAAGGAAATAGATCACTGAAATTTTTGGCAGGTTTATGGATCATACAAAATGCTTTTATGATCATTTCAACGGCATATCGAAATAATCTATACATCAATGAATACAGTTTAACTTATAAACGGATCGGTGTATACATATGGTTATTGCTTGTTCTGATCGGGTTGATGACCACCTTTGTGAAAATTTTAAAAGCAAAAAGTAATTGGTATTTGTTCCGTACAAATGGCTGGCTGTTTTATTGTGTGCTACTTTTTAGTTGTTTTATTAATTGGGATGTGATCGTTACAAATTTTAATATTAACAGGGCCGAACAAAAACATAAACCTTTGGACGCATCGTATTTAGTTTCCCTTTCAGAAAGAAATATTCCTCAATTACTGACATTAAATGATTCGATAAAAAATCAGGTAAACACAGGTGATATATACGATACACGAAGCGATTCCTATAATTATAATTATGTAGAAATAAATTATAAACCTGCCTTGAATTATAAGCTATACCGTTTCCTTGACGAAATGGATAAAATGGAATGGCAGTCGATCTGTTTTGAAAAACAACGTGTTTAC
>JAZKBX010000308.1:0-6666 GCA_040388455.1 Bacteroidota bacterium | reverse complement strand
CCATTAAAGAATGCACCCAACCTTTCTTCACTTGATTTGTCGGATAATAAACAGCTTGATTTTACAACACTTCCGGCCTTGAAAAAAGTTAAATCACTTAGTTTGAATTATAACACTATCAATGATTATTCGCCTCTTCTGAGATTACCAAATTTGATTGAATTAAATCTTTCGGGATCAATGGTGTCGAAACAATATAAATTGCCGGCACTTCCGAAATTAGTAAGGTTAAATCTTCAATATAATCAGTTATCGATAAGTGATACTACTTTATTTGAGGACTTGAGTTCTTTTGTTAACCTTGAGTTTATTGACCTTTCAGATAATCAATTAGAGAATATATATCCAATAACAACGTATTTTAATTTCAAAAAATTGACCGCTGAGGAAAGGAAGAATGCTCCTGTATTTAAAGTGTTAAAGTCATTGAATATATCACGAAATCGTCTCCAAACGCTTTATCCGATTATGGTTTATACTGGTCTTGAGGAATTATATGTTAGTGGTAATCAACTCAAAGAAACAAGCTCATTGGCTCAATTGGTTAATCTCAAAATACTTTCAATAGATAATTGTGGTTTAAATAATATTGATTTTATAAAAAAACTTGTAAACCTACAAGCCTTATATATATCAAACAATAATATTACAGACTATACTCCTTTATATGAATTAAAGGGTTTAAAACAATTGTATGTTGGAACGGTCAGTAAAAAAGTACTCCAACAATTGAAGAAAGAATTGCCTAAAACCACTATCAGTGCAGCAGTAATTAAATAATTATAACAAGATCTGTCAGGTTTTCAAAACCTGACAGGTCTAAAACCCTTATAAACAATAGGAGTGGAGTCTCTAAAAATTTTGAGCATGAAACCAATCACCAAAACAATTTTATACCTGACAATATTCAGCATTGCAATGGGCTATCTGGAATCATCAGTGGTTGTTTATTTAAGAAAGATCTATTATCCCGATGGATTTAAATTTCCACTAATACCTGTTTCGCCTGATATTGCTATTACGGAGTTTTTGAGGGAAGTAGCAACTATCATTATGCTTATTGGAGCTGGAATAATGGCCGGGAAAAATGCTGTACAACGATTTGCGTTTTTTATATACAGTTTCGCCATTTGGGATATTTTTTATTACGTTTTTTTAAAGGTACTTCTCAATTGGCCAGAATCACTATTTACATGGGATATATTGTTCCTTATTCCTTTCCCGTGGGTTGGGCCTGTAATCGCACCATGTATTGTGTCACTCACTATGATTTTCCTTACACTGATCATTATCTACCACCAGGAAAAAGATAAACATGTTCACATCAGTTTTATAAACTGGATGTTCCTGATTTTAGGGAGTATTACTGTGATCTCTTCTTTTATGTGGGATTACATGATGTATTTATCTGAGAATGGAGCCGATAAAGTCATTTGGACACTATCAAGCAATACCAATTTGTTTGAAGAAGTTAGCAATTATATTCCGCAACAGTTTAACTGGTGGCTATTCGGAATAGGCGAAGGATTTATTTTGATCGCGATCCTTCTAATTTTAAAACGGTTAAAGAACAGTCAAAAACCCAAAACTATCAACTAATAACTAATAACTAATAACTAATAACTAATAACTATCAACTATCAACCGTCAACTATCAACCGTCAACTATCAACTAATAACTATCAACCAATAACTATCAACTAATAAAAAACAAATGAACAATAAATTAATTAAAATAATGGCAGTATCTTCTGCAATGAGTTTAATACTTTTATACTCCCGAATGGCATGGACAGGTAATTTCTATTACGCCTCGCTGATCTGGAATCTATTTCTTGCCTGGATTCCTTTTATATGTGCTTTAATTCTGACAGAAATCAGCAAACAATCTAATTCACGAATGCAGCTAAATTGTTGGTTTTGTTTATGGTTACTTTTCTTTCCTAATTCGCCTTATATTATTACAGACCTCTTTCATCTGCGATTGCGGGAAGGTATCCCACTTTGGTTTGATCTGATTTTAATACTTTCATTTGCATGGAATGGTTTACTATTAGGTTTCGCGTCACTGTTTGAAATTCAACGGTTTTTAAAAAAACGTTTTTCTCTAAATTATGTACATGCTTTTATAACCGGGTTAATGATCTTATGCAGTTTTGGAATATATTTGGGCAGATACCCACGTTGGAACAGTTGGGATATTATTACCAATCCGATCAATTTGTTTTCTGATATTTTAAATCTGTTGGTACACCCTTTGAACAATCCAAGAATGATAGGTGTTACATTAATTTTTTCTATATTTTTGTTAGTGAGTTATTGGACATTATTTTCATTGATAAATCATAATAAACATGAGCAACAATAAATCGTTTTCAATTTCCAACAGAATAAAAAGTTTTGGTTTTGCAATTGAAGGTATTATCACATTTTTTAAAACACAGCACAATGCCTGGATTCATGCTTTTGCAACAGTTATCGTTGTTGTTTTAGGATTTGCCTTTAACGTAAATAATACGGAATGGTGTTTTTTGATTACTGCAATTGCATTGGTATTCATTTCTGAAATGTTGAATACGGCCATTGAATTTTTAACAGATATTGTTTCACCGGATTATAATCTAAAGGCTAAAAAAGTGAAGGATGTAGCTGCTGGAGCTGTTCTGATTTCCGCAATAGCAGCGGTTGTTATTGGAGCAGTTGTTTTTTTACCGAAACTATTCTAATAACAAAGAGGATTGGAAGTACTGTTTGGAAAATGTGTGGTCTAAAAAGGATTCTAATTTTTATCAATGAGCAGATCCAAACTTACCCTCATAATCTCACCCATATTGCGGGATTTTAAAAATTGAGGGTGAGCATAATGTTTTGCTAATTCTTTTTTTAGGGTATCTTCTTTTGCAGGTATAGAGAGTATGTCATTACTCATTGCATCCAGCAAAAGGTTGGTCCTGTTTTTAGAGCGTTTGATACGCTTAGCAATAAGAGTTCTTTCTTCCTGTTGATATTGCTGCATCGTTTCTTCATTTAACTGCTTTATGCAAAGATCAACAAAATGTTTATTTTCTTTAAAGTACTGAGGTAAGTACACTGTTTTTTTGCCCTCATAACATTGCTGATCAAAATCAATTGCACGAAAACGATATTGAACATCATCAAAATCAGCGGTTACATCAATAACAAAATTATAGGCCCTCATATCACCCAATAATCGTACAAAACAACGCTCATTGAACTTGACAAATTCTTTTGCCATCCTTACCTCATTTACTTCTATCCACTTGTATTCCGACTTCATGAACATATCTCCGGGAATACCAACAATATGTTCCTCTACAAGAGTATCCTGATCAACCAAAAAATTAATTCGGTTTGGTGATAAAAGATCTTCGAACTCCAAACCATATACTCGGGAAGCATCAGCGATCTTTACGTAGTAATAATCATGGTTATCATTATATTGATTTACAATGCAGATACGAAAAGGTTTGGAATTTCCAAATGCACAAAAATCAACCCTGTCAACCAACAGATGCTCCATCAAAGATTCATTACCATCAAATTTCATCATGGCATACATTTTCACTAATCGATGGTGAATATCCTCCATTTCGGAAGGTTGGAACATTACTGTTTGCCAAAGAGTATCCTTACCATGTTTATCTTTTTGTGGAATGCTAAAAAAATAACGCAATAATTCACTATAGGTAAATGGAATTTTTACCAGGCGGCTATAGTTAAATAAGTATTCCTTCAAAGATTCATTAATCGGGTAAAATGGCTTCTTTTTAGAAATGATATTCATATCCATGACTAATAATTTAATTGCAAAGGTTAGAATATAATTGAATTTGAAGATCCAGAAGTAACTCCGCCATTTATGGCGGAGAACAACCTGATCAAGAAATTGGACAGGCTTTAGCCATGATTTTTAAAATTATATTTACTAATGAACTCTTCATATTCCTGCGTAAATGTCACTTTTTTATGATGCTCTTCTTGCCCATCAATGTAAGCTCTAACCTTATCTACTATTGACTCGCTAACAGATACTGCAAAATACTCATCAGCCCATTCAAACTTTGATGCAGTCAATTGTTGCTTGTTAATCCAGAAAGCAGATTCTCCTTTTAAGAGTTGAAGTGTTTTGGCGATACTCATGTCTGCATTTAATCCAAACAGGCAATGTAAATGTTCTGTATGTCCATTCAGTCTATCAATAAAAATTTGTTTTGTTTTTGCGTTTTCTATGATATGAGTTATCACCTTTTCCTTGACCTCTTTTGTTAGAAAAGGATATCGGTTCTTAGTCCCCCAGACTGCATGAATCATTACTTTTACAAATGACATTTTACTGTATGTTTTTCAGGGCTAAAGCCCAAATGTATTGGATATTGACATTAACTCTGCCTTAAAAGGCAGAGTTAATTATAGATTTTATAAACTACAAATCAAGCGTCCCCTGCGCTTCTTCATCATCCTCATCCGTTTTTTTCTTTTTCTTTTTTTCTTCGGATGGTAATTTTAGATCAGCGTTTATCATCTGGTCAATTGAAATAATATTTTTTTCTTTTGGTTTTTCCGGTGTCGTTGATTTTTTTAAGGCTTCTAATGGCGACATTCCACTTTCTTCAAACTCCTCCAAAACATCTTCATCTATTGGCACTTCAACAGGTGGTAATAAGTTTATCTCTTTTACTTTTGAATAAGAGAGTTTATTCCCTTTTGCCTTATAGCCTTTAACGCCAATGAATTCAACTAAATTAATTTTTTCATCCGGCAGTTCTTTATCTTTTACCTTACTGAATTTTAATTCCAGAACCGGAATAGCATCTGTAGTAGCGATCTCCAACTTAGAACCTTCACTTTCACTAATGAACAAAACTTTTTTATCCATTGGTTCTACAAGGAAACGTTTAACAAAATAGGTTTTGCTTTCTCCATCCAGATAAACAGCAGTTACAGGTTTAGTAGGATTGAATTTTTCGATCACCACCATATCTTCATCAAAATGTGTTGCCAGATCAAAGCCGGTAACTTTATAATTACCGCTTTGCATAATGGTTAATATTTTATCATCAGGTCCAAAGCTACCCAGGAACGTTCCGCGTTTGTCTGTGTTCAAGCGTTGAACAGTATCATCAAACCAGATATCAAGTGCGCCAAGTGTTGATACACCTTTTTGTTTTAAAATAATTTTTTTGATAGAGTATTTTGTAACCACATTACCCATTGAGTTACGGCCTTTCACTGCTAAGTCAGCAAAATTAATATCCCACTGTACTTTACGTAATCCCGGCATTGGTTTTAAAAGTACTTCTACAATTTCTGATTCACCATTCGGATTGGCAGTGAAATATAAAACTTCCGAACCTGCAGTTCCTTTTGTTAATTCATATTGTTTATCACGCGTTACACCTGTTACCGGGAAACGTTTCATGAACACAGCACCATTTTTTCCATCACGATAGATCATGTTGTAGATGGTGCGTTCATCATTCTTCTTGTAAACTGCAATATGTATCAAGTCCTTACCTACAAAGGCTTTGTCTTGAACTTTGGTAACCATCATTGTTCCATCCTTACGGAAAACAACAATATCATCAATATCTGAACAATCAGAAATGAATTCGTCTTTTTTTAATCCGAAGCCAGCAAAGCCTTCTTCACGGTTTACATATAATTTTTCATTAGCAAGCACAACACTGGTAGCTACAATGTTTTCGAACGATTTGATTTCCGTTTTACGTTCTCTGCCAACACCATATTTCTTTTTTAAATTTTTGAAATACTCAATGGCATATTCTATCAGGTTTGCTAAATGATGGTCAATCTCAAGGATACGGGCATCTAAGGCACGCATTTTTTCATCTGCTTTTGCAGAATCAAAACGGGTGATACGTATCATAGGTATCTGTGTCAGCTTCTCAAAATCATCATTGGTAATTTCACGAATGAATTGTTTTTTATATTTCGCAAAACGACCATCCAAATAAGTAAACAAAGCTGGTTTGTCGGAATAATTTTTGAAATCAATATACATTTCATCCTTAATGAAGATCTTCTCAAGAGAAGCAAACATATATGATTCCTGCAATTCAGCTTTTTCAATCTCCAATTCTTTTCTTAATAATTCAAGCGTATTGTGCGTTGAAATTTTAAGCATCTCATTTACACCAACAAAACGAGGCTTGTCAGCTTCAATGATACAGGCATTTGGAGATATGGAAAGTTCACAATCGGTAAATGCATAAAGTGCATCAATGGTTTTATCAGGTGAAATACCAGGAACTAAATGAATAACGATCTCTACATTTTCGGCAGTATTATCTTCTACTTTACGTATCTTGATTTTGCCTTTGTCGTTCGCAGATACAATGGTATCGATCAATGAGCCGGTTGTGGTTCCAAAAGGGATCTCATTAATTACTAATGTTTTTTTATCGAGTTGTGCGATTTTTGCACGTACCCTAATTTTCCCTCCACGCAAACCATCATTGTAGTTAGAGAAATCTGCCATACCAGCAGTAGCAAAATCCGGCATGATATCCGTTTTTTTACCACGTAAAACAGCTACCGAAGCATCACATAACTCGTTAAAATTATGAGGTAACATTTTACAGGCCAAGCCAACAGCAATACCTTCAACACCTTGCGCTAAAAGCA
>JAZKBX010000307.1:0-2302 GCA_040388455.1 Bacteroidota bacterium | reverse complement strand
GGGACAATGAACATTATCACCAAAGGAATTGATTCTAAAAAAGAGATCAGTTTTAAACAAGAGGTGATGAGTGATCTGATTTACAAAACTTCAATAGGCTTTAACACCGGGCAATTAAAAGGCGGGTGGGGAATTACCGGGGCATTTTCACGTAAAAAAGGAGATGGATACGTTGATGAAACATGGACCGATGCGTATTCTTATTTCCTTAAAGTACAAAAAAGGATGGGACGGCATTTGGTAAGTCTTAGTGGCAACGGGGCTCCTCAAAGCCACGGGCAGCGCAGTGAAAAATTACCAATTGCTATTTATGACAAAGCATTGGCAACAAAACTAGGAATTAATACGGACAGTGTTTATCAAAACAGCATGTATTCAAATGCTGAAAGTGGAACAAGAGGAATTCGTTATAATCCTCATTGGGGTTTATTAAACGGAGATCCGCTTAATGAACGTAAAAATTATTTTCATAAACCTCAATTCAACCTTTCCGATTTCTGGAACATCAATAAAAAATTGTATTTATCTACCGTTGCTTACGCTTCCTTTGGAAAAGGTGGAGGAACAAAATTGTTAAACGCCCCGGGATCCAGTGACCGTGATTCCAATACCGGACAGCTGCTATTTGATAAATACACAACTGCAAACCAATCTTTAGTTGATGCATTATACAGCTCTACACTTCACAAATCAAGTAATATCATTCAAAGCTCTATCAATAACCATCAATGGTATGGAGTACTTTCTTCATTGAACTACCAGATAGACACAAATTTCTCTGCTATTTTGGGTGTTGACGGACGCTACTATAAAGGCATCCATTACAAAGAAGTGTACGACCTTTTAGGTGGGGATTATTTCGAAAACCATACAGATCAAAACCAGCCGGGAGGAAAATTTGTTGGCGACCCTAATTTTCAGTATCAGATGAAACGCAAAGGCGACAAAATACTTACCAATTACGAAGGTTATGTTACCTGGGCAGGCGGATTTGCGCAATTAGAATATAAAAAGAAGAACTGGAGCGCATTTGTTACAGCAAGTGTTTCAGAAACGGGTTACCAACGTAAAGATTTTTACCAAAATAAAGATCTGATCCTTCCGGATACAACTATACTACAAGCTGTTGGTTTTGGAGATACAGTAACACACAACGGAACTAAATACACCAATCAATCTGCGGAAGCAGAATTTTCCACTACAAAACGTAAATGGTTTTTAGGTTATACATTTAAAGGAGGAACCAACTATAATATTAACGAACATCAAAATGTATTTGTAAATATAGGTTACTTAAAAATGGCACCTCGTTTTGCCTTGGTATTTACTTCTACTAATCTTGAAAACACAAAAGCAAGAATGCAGGAAGTGGTTGCATTGGAAGGTGGATATGGTTTAAAATATCCAAAATTTGCAACCAATGTAAATTTATATTACACCAACTGGAAAAATAAACCACTTTCAGAATTTCCAACTATCCGGATTGCAGGTGATGATTTTTATTATACCCTGAATGGTTTGAATGCAATACATAAAGGTATTGAACTTGATTTCATTTACAAGCTACTTAAAAACCTGGATGTGGAAGGTTTAGCATCTTTTGGAGACTGGACCTCAAAAACAGAAGACCAGGTATTCCTATTTGATATCAACACTGACAGACCTACTGATACTATTAATTTCAGTGCTAAAGGGATACATGTTGGGGATGCTTCCCAGATCCAATTGGGAGGAAGTTTACGTTACGAGATCATTAAAAATTTATATATAAAAGCACGTTATACCTATTTTACAAAAAACTATTCCAATTTCAATTTGCTTGATCTGGGTGTTACATACAATACAAACGGAACTGTAAAAACAGATAACCGTGATCGTGAATCATGGAAAATGCCTGATTATGGGCTATTGGATCTATATGCAGGATATGATTTCAAATATTCGAAATTGAAATTTACAATTACCGGAGGTTTAATAAATGCTTTAAATACCTTCTATATCACAGATGCACAAAACGGATCTAACTTTGATGCCAATACAGCACTTGTTTATATGGGTATGGGCAGACGATTTAATTTAGGATTAAGAGTAACGTTTTAGCTATTTGACAGTAGGCAATTAGGCCGAAGCCAATTCGAAGCAGTAGGCAATTTAACAAACAAAAAAATCGTAAATTCGTAATCGTTTGTTATCTGTAAGTAATTTAACAATAAAAATAAAAAACAATGAAAAAAATCCTTTACACTTTATCACTTATTGTAGCAGTAAATCTATCCGTATTTGCTCAGGCAGTATTGCCTAC